>NZFK01000013.1 GCA_002690645.1 Rickettsiales bacterium | reverse complement strand
TTTTCTCTTTTTCATCTGACTTTTTTGCTTGTATAGCTGCAAATGGATTTGCTCCATCTTTAAATATATTTATTACTTTTTCCTTGTTATCCGTGGATTCTTTTCTTGCTGCAAATGGATTTGCTCCATCTTTAAATATATTTGTTGTTTTTTCCTTGTTATCCGTGGATTCTTCTCTTGCTGCAAATGGAAAAACTGTTTTTTTCTTTGTAGTTGGAATTTTTCTTAACTTGACTAAATAACCATCTATACTTTTATTTAATATATTTAACAATTCTTTTTGTTCTTCTAAATCTTGTCTTGATGAATAATCAAACTCACTTAATTTTAACCTAACCTCAAGCTCACTTTCTTTTAATTCTAGTCTAGTTTTTTCAATATTACCGCTATCAAATCCTTTTTTTTCTTCATTTTTAATTTTTATAATTAGTCCACTTATGTCAGTAAGTTTTTCTTTGCTCATATTATTCAGAGGTGTTTCAGTAAATAACTCAAACAATTCTTTTTTAGCTGCCTCTTCAGCTGATAATCTATTAAAATCTGATAATATTTGTTTTAAAGAATGTCTTTCATTTTCAGCTAATTGTATTTCTTTGGGCCGAGACTTCATAGGTTGTCTCAACTTATTTCTTTCTGCTTTATTAATACTTTGTTCTTTTAATGTTAATAGGCTACTTAGACTTTTAAAATTATCTTCGAACTCTTTTGCAATGGTTCTATATTTTGGGTGTAGTTCTTGTAACTTTTTATTATAATTTTCAATTGCTTGTTTTTGATCTTCTACATCTTGTTTATTTGATAAATTAAAGAAATATCTATCCTCTATTTTTTGGCCACCTAATAGTTTAGGATCTAATTTATATTTTACATATTTATCAAATAATTTATCACCAAAAAGTTCTTTTGCTACTTCTTCATTTAAATCTTTAAAATCTATTGATATAAACTCTAAGATCATATCAATAAATAATTTCAATTCATTATCAATACCTGAATTATCTAGTTTTAATTTTAATGCTTCAATGATAGATTTTTTATTATGTCCTTCCTTTATAAAATGGGTCATCAATTTATCGCATAGAACTACTTTATTTTCTGTTGTAAGGTCTTGCTTAAATTCATTAAAAAAATCTAAAATAGACCCAACACTCGTCTTCATCATTTCTTCTTTTGATATTTTTATGAATAAATTAAAATCAGCTACTTTTTTAATAATTTCATTAAAATCATACTTAACTTCATTTCCAGTATTATTCAGATCATGTAATTTTTTCTTAACTGAGTCTGCTATTTCTTCCAATTTATTTATGCTATTTTCACTAAGTCTACTTTCTTCTATTAAACCGCTTATTTCTTCAATTTCTGTATCAATTTTTATTTTGATTTCTTTTTTTCTATTTACATCACTATAAAATACTTCTACGACCTTATCTATTTCAGTAAAATCATATTCAATTCCTTGATACTTTTCTTTGCAGTTTTTTAATTGTTTTGTTACTTCTAATGACTTTTCTGTTAAGTCCTCAAGACTTATTTCTTCTATTTCTTCTTGATTGAATAACGCTCTAATCTTACTTACTTCTTGATCAATTTCATTTTTCATAGCTAATTTTTTGGAATTGATTTTTTCTTCAAAATGCTTAATTGCTTTATCAAGGCCAACCATATAAAACTCTTTTTCATCATATATACTTTTTAAATATTTCAAATGGTCTTTAAATGTTTTTAAATCCTCTTCTTGTTCAGGAATACTCTTATCTTCAATTGATGCTTCTTCAATAATCTTTAAGAAACTACTTTCATCTGAATCCCATTGTTTAAATTTTTCTGACTTTAATAACAACTTTGGATCAATAACCGCTTCTCTATAAAGCATTTCATTTAATTTAAAATCAACTATGCCCATCACATCATTAACCTCATATTCATCTGGCTTAGACTCGATAGCTTGAAAAACTGTATCAGACTCATGTAATTGTTTTTTCAAACCTGTTGTTAAACTTTTAACTTGAATACCAATACTTTCTGAATCCGTACTTTTTTCTTCATCCGTTTGATCTAATGATGAAGGCATAGAACTCAACCTAACATCGACTTCATATAGCTTTTCCATTATTGGTTTCGAAATGGAGCTGCGATACTGTTTAAGAACTTTATATAAACTTTGAACTTGGTTTGTTTCAAAAGATGGACTTTCTAATACATTTATCGTTGATTTTTTTGCAATTTCTAAGTGTGATGAATCTTTATCTTTTAAATTATTGGCTTCAATAATTTGGTCTATAGTGCTAAGTATCTCCGGCTCCTCATTTTTATCATTACTAGATTCAATATCTTTACCATGTAGGTTACCTTGTTTAGATTCTTTTAATTTTGCAATCATTTGTTTGATATTTTCTTGATTTTCTGTAAATGAATTAGTCTGTGCTATTTCATCAGAGTCAATACTCTTTTCATCGTCTGTATGTATCTCTGAAGATATTGTTGAATTGGATAGATCATCTAGTTTATGTAACTTTTCAACTATTTCATCAGGTATTGATCCATTGTTTTCTTTTAGTGCGAAATATAAATGATTTACCGCTGGGCTTTGGTACATTGGGAGTAATACTTCATTTTTATCCCACATAACTTTTACTAAATTTCCGCACTTATCTTCACCAAAAAGTACATCTTCTAATATGTGTATAAGTTTGTTCATCTTTATTCTATCCTTCTTATCTACAAGCAGATCATATACCGAATCAATAAACTCTGAAATTGTCGCATTTTTATTTGTTGTTTCTAATTTATCTCTAAAACTTTCTATTATATTAGCTAAATCTATATTTAATATTTTTAAAGAATGATTTAGTTGTTTATAAACAGCATAAACAGTAGGGTTATGATCTTTTGATTTATATGGAACTACGTTTTTACCAAATAAATTTTGGAGAGTACTACTTAATATTTCTCCTTGATTATCTTCTATTTCATCATAGTTAGAATATTCATTTGCTCCTCTTACTAACGTAACTTTATTTTCTAAGTACCTGGGATATTCTACATATTTTGGTGTTATATTACTTAATTTAATAGGGTTCTTTTTTAATAAAGGAAAAATCCTTTTATTAACAAGTAAATTTATTATATTTTCTACTGTTTCCTTTGGAGCCTTTCCTTCAAAAGCTAATTCCATTTGCTTTTCTATCACTTCTAGAGATAGTTCATTACTGTCATTTCTAATGATTTGATTAACAAGGTTTGTTTTAAATTTTGAAATTAATTCTTCAAAATCAATCTCTTTTTTAGTTACAAAAATGGTTAACTCTTTAAATTTATCGTACTGTATAGAATTTGATTCTATGGTTGGTATACTGTCTTGAAAAAATATATCTCTTACTTGTAAATAATTTGAAAGAACTTTTTCTTTTAGTTCTGATTCTTTTAATTCAATGTCATATAATATTTGACCAATTTGATTTTCTTTAACTGAAATTTCATTTAGTTTTTCTGTATTTACTTGTACAAATTTATTAGCTAATTGGTTATACAAACTTAAAATGTTGTTTAGTTTTTCAGCTATTTGTTTTTTTTCACTAACGTCTTTATCTTTATTATTTAAACTTTCTATATATTCATCAAGTAAATTTATCTTAGCTAATTCATTACTTATTTTTTTAGTATCTAGCTCTTCTTTAGTATCCAGCTCCACTAATGTGGTAAGAAACGTAACACGTTTATTAAGTTTTGTTATATCATCAGTGTATTTACTCTTTTTTGGTCCTTCTATGAATTTAGTTTCTTTTAAACGTTTTGCAGTGTCTTGATTAAAGTTTGTTGTTTTTTTAAAGTTTATATTATCATATATATTTTTTCCTGGAAGTCTTCTCATAATTAGTAACTCACAAAATTTTATTTTTTAATTCCCACAATTTAATAGTTTTAAACTTTTAAATTACTTAAAAAAAAACAAAACCCCCCTTTTTTTTGGGGGGGTTTATATATGAATTACAAGAAACTTGAAATTAACTTAAAATCTTAGTTACGACTCCAGCACCTACTGTTCGGCCACCTTCTCTAATCGCAAATCGTAATCCTTCTTCNATCGCNACTGGTACGATTAACTCGACATCNATTGTAATATTGTCGCCTGGCATTACCATCTCTACATCTTTTGGTAATGTTACGTCACCTGTTACGTCTGTCGTTCTTATATAAAACTGTGGTCTGTATCCTTTGAAAAATGGCGTGTGTCTTCCACCTTCTTCTTTCTTCAATACATAAACTTCAGCTGTAAACTTTGTGTGTGGTTTAATTGAGCCTGCTTTTGCCAATACCTGACCTCTGCTTAACTCTTCCTTATCTATCCCTCTTAATAAAATTCCTACGTTATCTCCTGCTCTTCCTTCATCTAGTAACTTTCTGAACATCTCTACACCTGTTACTGTGATCTTTCTGATCTCTTCTGCCATTCCTACTAAATCTACTTCGTCTCCTACTTTGACAATTCCTCTTTCTACTCTTCCTGTTCCTACTGTTCCTCGTCCTGTAATACTAAACACATCTTCTATTGGCATTAAAAATGGCTTATCTACTTCTCTTTCTGGTACTGGTATATACTCATCTACCTTATCCATTAGATCCCAGATACATTTTACATCTGCATTGTCTCTTGCATCATCTTTTGATTCTAATGCCTTTAGTGCTGAACCATGAATAATTGGAATATCATCTCCTGGAAACTCATACGCACTTAATAACTCTCTTAATTCCATTTCTACCAACTCGATCAACTCTGGATCGTCTACTTGGTCTGTTTTATTCATAAATACTACCAATGATGGTACGTTTACCTGTCTTGCTAATAAGATATGCTCTCTTGTTTGTGGCATTGGCCCGTCTGCTGCTGAAACTACTAAGATTCCTCCATCCATCTGTGCCGCACCTGTGATCATGTTTTTTACATAATCCGCGTGACCTGGACAATCTACGTGTGCATAGTGTCTTGCCTCTGTCTCATACTCTACGTGTGCTGTTGCAATCGTGATTCCTCTTTCTCTTTCTTCAGGCGCTGCATCNATTTGATCGTANGCTTTAAANTCTGCTCCACCTGTTGATGACAATACTTTTGTTATTGCCGCTGTTAACGTTGTTTTTCCATGATCTACGTGTCCTATCGTTCCGATATTGACATGCTCTTTATTTCGTTCGAATTTTTCTTTTGCCATTACTTTCTCCTTACTAATTTTTTTTAATGGAGCTCCCGATCGGGATTGAACCGACGCCCTCATCCTTACCATGGATGCGCTCTACCAACTGAGCTACAGGAGCTAAATATTTTTACTTTAAGCGGATATTACCACAGGCTAAAAAGATACTCAAATCTTAATTAATTGTTNAAGTAATTTTCTATTTGTTTGAGCGAAACTAACTCTAAAAAATCAAGTAATAATTGGTCATCTGCTGCACCAACATAAATTATTGTAATCATTAAATCTTCATTCAGAATNATATTTTGCTCATAAATTGTAGAAGACTCATCATCCCCAGAAATNGAATATAACGAATCATAATTTTGAACTTTAACAAGAGTCGTNTCTAAAATACCGTCNACAAGCCGAGGGTTATTAACTATACCTACATATTCTTGAATTGAAGGATCAGAATGAACAATATTGATATCAATTTTTTCATTTTTCGAATTCATATAACTTTTATTNAGTAAAACACCATATTCTTGCTCTCCAAAAAAACTATCACTCTCGATATCAGATTCATGAATTGAAAAATTGTTAAATGAAGTTGGAAAAAAAGAATTTAAGGTTTGTTTTTGAATGTCTAAAATTTTGTACTTTAAATCGTCAATCAAGAATATACTACGTGAATAAAGCCCCCCACCAATTGCTTCTGTTATAAGGTTAACTTCTTTTTCAAATAAAAAAGGGGGATCAGTGACTTCTTCATTTATTTTAATACTTTCATCTTCAACTGAAGATGTTGAATTTATTTCTTGTGCTTGCGTAATTACATTAAAATATAGAATGAAACAAATAAAAATCCATATTGATTTTAGACATTGTTTGTTAATGATCATAGATACATAATATATCTTTTTTTTATTTGATGAAACTACTAAATATTATTGACTTTAGAAATTATTTTTATTTATTTTTTTTCGTGTTATAATATTACTTCTAACANAGGGGTTAAATACNAAATAACTTGTTTAAATTCACTGAAAATAATCAATGATAAATTAAAAAGNACATAAAATGAAAGAAACAGATATAGAAAAAAAAGATAATAACGTAAAAGATGCGGNAGATAAAAAAGTTAAACCNGATTCAANTGTTCCAAAACCNAAAATAGATATTTATGACATTAAGCATGGGAAAATAACAAAGCTTTTAGAAATTGCNAATGGTTTGAATATCCCAAGCACNGCTGACTTGCCTAGNGATGAGTTAATTTTCGCAGTNTTGAANAAANTNAATGAACTAAATGGGGATATATCTGCAAATGGAATTTTAGAAATATTACCAGATGGTTATGGGTTTTTACGAACNTCAAATTANNTGCCNAGTTCTGAAGANATATANATNTCACAAACACAAATTCGCCGTTTTGGGNTAGCTTCAGGTGATAAAATTCAAGGTTTAATAAGACCTCCAAAAGAAGGTGAACGATATTTTTCTTTGTTAAAGGTAGAACAAATTAATAATGGTAANCCTGAAANAATGCATGGCCGNGTAAAATTTTCAAACTTAACGCCTATCTATCCAGATGAAATACTTAANTTGGAAACAGGTCAATTTCCGGTTTCAGCTCGAATCATTGATATGTTAGCACCAATTGGAAAAGGACAACGTTCACTTGTTGTTTCTCCTCCAAAAGCTGGTAAAACNACNATATTAAAAGAAATTGCAAATTCAATTTCANNNAATAGNCCTGATGTNCATATTAAAGTNTTACTNATNGATGAACGNCCTGAAGAAGTAACGGACATGGAACGTTCTGTAAATGGTGAAGTTATTTATTCTACATTTGATGAGCCGCCTGAGCAGCATGTACGAATTTCTGAACTTGTTTTNGAAAGTAGTAAACGTCTCGTTGAATGTGGGAAAGATGTTGTTATTTTNTTGGATAGTATTACGAGGCTAGCGCGTGCNTATAACTTAGTTGTTCCTCCATCTGGNCGGACACTTTCAGGTGGATTAGACCCGAGTTCATTACACAANCCAAAACGTTTTTTTGGTGGTGCGAGAAATATTGAGGGTGGCGGAAGTTTAACGATTATTGCTACTGCTCTTGTTGATACAGGATCAAGAATGGATGATATTATTTACGAAGAATTTAAAGGTACTGGTAACATGGAACTACATCTTGANAGACGTTTAGCAAATAGACGAATTTATCCAGCAATAGATATTATAAATTCTGGTACACGTAAAGAAGATTTATTAATTCCAGATGAGATCTTAAAGAAAACTTATCTACTTAGAAAAAATATCGATTCCGAAAGTGCAACTGAAGAAATGATCCGTTTATTAGGTCAGACGAAAAGTAACGAAGAGTTTTTTAATTCGCCAATCTTTACTTAAAACCATATTTAATTGTATAAAAGCCCCGTATATTTACGGGGTTTTGAACTAAGTCTATCTTTTATCACTCCAAAACGTTTGAAAATTCATAATTTTGGGTAATCATCTACTATATCGTGTTAATTATATAATAATTGAGCTCAATTATGTAATTTTACGTACAATTTAATCAGGAATAAATACTTATGAATATAGAAGAAATAAATATTCGTCAATTACAAATTAATTACTCAAAAGAAAATCCGACTACTCCTATTACAGAAAAGCAATTTAGTACCCTATCAAAAAATTTGAGAAAAATATTTTCAGAAGAATTAAGTGACTTTAAGTATATTGTTTGCGATACAGATCAATTTACTAAAAAAGATGATATCAAACTTAAATTAACGTTTAATCCTAATAAATGTATTTTAAAAATAAGTAAAATGGAACAATCAAAACAAATAGAATGGTTATTTGATTCAAATAAACTATTTTCAAACTCAAAAGAGGCAAGTGAAAAAGACCAAGAAATGTTTAAAAAGTACCTTAAAAGGGTATTAAATTTAATACATGATAAAAAAATTAAATTATTTGGAAAAAATAAAGATAATTAGGTTTGTAAGATGNNGAAATTAGGANAAACACACCATCATCCTTCATGGAAAGGNAATCGATCCTTAGATACAAGTGAGACAAATAAAGCAGGTGGTACTACAAAAACCAAGGAAGCAGGTGATACTGCAACTGTAGATAAAGCAAGCTTAACTTNAATAGATAGCCCATCAATGCAAGGAANTATAAGTNAATGTGTTACTAGCATGTTTGAGGCAGCTATTGAAACATTNACGCAAGCAGATTCAGTTGATACTTCAAGTCTTACTCACACAGTGAAAGGTGACTTAAACTCNGATGCATCACGTCATGATTTTAGTGACTGGAATCAAGAGTCTATATGGGCGGGCTCTACTTCTGCTGAGTCTGATAGAGACTATATCGGACAAGGAACAAAAGGTGATGGAACGGTTACAGTAAATGGATCTGATAATCGAAATGAGTTAGTCACAAAATTTCAGGCTTTAAAAGAAAGCGCTGTAAGCATAGATGTAGGAGACGCTATACAAGTGGCTCATGGTGACTTTGGAGATAAGGGCATACCTGATCCGCCACAATGCCGAAAACTTACAGATGAATTAAGACAAAATGCAATGAGTTTATTAAAATCTAATGGATTTAATTGGTTCAAAACCCTTGATACCCTTAATCAACGTGCTANTCATCAAAAACAAGATGCAAATGTTTGTGCACAATTGAAATATGATATCCGCCAATTACAAACAGACCTGATGGCTGAAATGGATAAGGCCATTGATGGTGATTATTCTGATATAAATGAAACAGAAATGGTTCGAGTTAAAAATGAAATGTGTGGTGAAATTTTTGAAGGTAGAGAAGCTGGAACAGTATTTGACACTAATCTTTATACTGGCCATATGGCACTTGCAAAGGGCCTAAATTTTGATAACCCTGAGACTAAAGAAAGATGGTTAGATCAAAACCAAGAAAATTCTATGATAAAACGGGCACAACAATACGATACTGTATTCCCAGATAACCCAAAAGAAAGCTGGGATTCTTATGTGGAAAAACAACTTGAGGGCTTACCAGACGATAAAAAAGCTAAACTACAACAACAATATGATCATGCTTGGTCAAGAAAAGATACACGTGCAACTAACATACATAACAAAATGGAAACTATAAAAGCAACACGGACAAAACCAGACGGGGTCGAACAAAAGTATTTCGACCAAGAAGTTGAACTTTCGGCAATGAATCGTTTGTATGAAGACGCGTTAGTGACGGTTGAAACAAAAATGGAAATGCTTNACAGCATAGAAAATGAAATAGAAAANGCAGGAGACGCACCTAAATCAGTTAAAAATATGCTTAAAAACAAACTCCAAGAAGCTCAAGCTGACGTTATTGAAGCTCAAAGTAATGCATTACTTTATGCCAATGAACCNTACTATGCACAAGTTACCATAGTCAATATTGTTGCTGGTACACAAATGAAAATGCCAGATAGTTTTATGGCAGACGAAACCAATCAAGATGTTAGACAAGAGGCATGGCAAACAAAATTAGAAAGTGACTACAGTGTATTAACAATTGATGAAGGAAAAGTTATTGGTTCAAATGAAAACTTTGCAGATTTAGTAAAAGGAAAACATGAATGGCCATACGAAGGTCATCATGTCAAAGCGGATAGTAAGCCAGCAGATAATGTTAATTACCACTTTAAGAAAGCATCAAAGTATGCACATCGTGCGTTAATGTTATTACCGCAACCAACAGAGGATGGATCTGCCAAAGATGCATTTTTAANAAAAGCTAATAACATGCTAAAAACAGTTGATATTATATATGCCGTACGGCAAGGACCTCCAGGAACAGAGTTTGAATCAGAAAATGGAACAACTTTTAATGATAGTATTGATGTTATGCAAAATAGTAAGGAACTTCAAGAATTTGCGGGTGCAGACAACCCTTTATCCGATATGGGTGCAATTGAGCTTGCAGATACCTTTCATTCCTTTATGGAAAGTTTAGAAGCTGAATCAAAAAAACATTTTTAAAAGTAATGTAATAAAATATGATAATATAAAGGAGAGAAAATATTATGAATNNAANCGGAGAAGGANCTAGAAAATTGNCACAATATNATAATCCCCCAGNTAAGTCTGANGANCCAAGTNNAGTAGGTGTTAGANNCNNTACAGTTNAANNTACCCAAGTAAAATCACCGATAGAATCATTTNAAACACAATTAGACACNATATCCACCGTATAGTGAGGATTTCANTTATGTTGTTGATTTAGCCAAGAGTGCATTAAAATTAATTGAAATAACCAATGACGCTAATTCAAAAGAAGACCACTCTGAAATATTGTCGANACTTAAAGAAAAACCTGGTTTTACAGCAGGTGTTTTTCGTCATTTAAATACNATTAATGGCTANTCAGATNAAGANCAATNAAACACATTCAATCAACTTCTCCCATATTTAAATTTAAAAGATAAGAAACCTGAAGGAATTNAACCTCCTAAAACNGCTATTGAAAATTTGATAAACTATAAATGCNCACAAGGTGTAATGGATGCATTTGTTGATGCAGTAAACAATGATACTTCTCCTGAAAACAATGCTCAAAATTTTTATAAGGAATTTGACAATGATACAAAAATGGATCTAAATGAATTAATAGNTTATAAAAGCAAACCGGTTTTAGNAGACCCATCTTTTAAACNATTAAATTATGATGGAATAAAGGCTCTTTTGAAAATAGATCAAGCGGATACAACGAATCCATAACAAAATCCTTTAAATTCGACTAGTATATAAACTTAAACGAGCTATTTTAATTTAAAAAAATTAATTAAATTAAAAAGCACAAAGCCCCTTTTTTTAAGGGGCTTTTTTGTACTAGAAAACGTCTAAATAAAATTATTANTTAGAAATAAAATCCAAACTTTAAAATTAATCCANCAAATACAACTGAAACAATTGTCATTAACTTAATTAATATGTTTAATGAAGGACCAGACGTATCTTTGAAAGGATCTCCAACTGTATCTCCAATAACAGCTGCTTTATGNGCATCAGAACCTTTACCACCTACGTTACCAGCTTCNATNTATTTCTTTGCATTATCCCATGCACCACCAGCNTTGTTTAAAAAGATNGCTAACACAAAACCTGTTGTTAATGCACCTGTTAATAAGCCAAGTACACCAGGAACATGAAAAATAAGACCTANAAGAATTGGTAACGANATNGCAAGTATTGAAGGAACAATCATCGCTTTAAGTGCNCCTTCTGTAGAGATATTNACACATCTTTTATAATCAGGCTTACCNGTTCCATCTAAAATACCTTTAATTTCTCTGAATTGACGTCGTACCTCGTTTACCATTTCAGCAGCAGCTTTTGAAACAGCTGAAATAGTTAGTGCACAGAAAACAAANGCAGCCATCGCACCAATAAAAATTCCACATAAAAACTTTGGATTTATGATATTGATTTGAAAAATATTTACTAATGATTCAATTGTTAAATCATTTACATTGTAAGCACTTCCATACCCAGAAGCNGTAGCTGAAAAAGTNAAAGCACCTATTTTATGNGCNGCATCTTCAGANAATGTNGTTAACCACTGAATAATTGAATCTAAATAAGCTGCAATTAAAGCTAACGCTGTTAATGCTGCTGANCCAATNGCGAAACCTTTACCTGTTGCCGCTGTTGTATTGCCCAAAGAATCAAGTGCATCCGTTCTTTCTCTAACTTCTGGTGGTAACTCTGCCATTTCAGCGTTTCCGCCAGCATTATCAGCAATTGGACCAAATGCATCTGTTGCTAACTGGATACCTAGAGTTGATAACATCCCAATTGCAGCAAAAGCAATCCCATATATACCTACTGTAATATTAGAAAACCCACCTGTAAAAGCAAATGATAAGATAATTCCAGAAACAATAGTGACAACTGGAATAGCTGTTGAAATCATACCTGTTGATATTCCGCTCAAAATATCCGTTGCAGGACCTTCTTTACAAGATTCAGCAATTTCTTGTGTTGGTTTATATGTATCAGATGTAAAGTATTCTGTTGCTTGACCAATAATAAAACCAGCAATTAAACCAACAAATACGCACCAAAAAATTCCCCAACTGATAATACCAAGTGAAGCAACTACAGCTGTAGCTGCAATAATTAATAACGTTGAAATACCTGTACCTTTTAATAAACAATGTAAAAGTTCTTTTTGTGTTGCACCTTCTTTAGTTTTTACAAAAAAGATACCAACTAATGAACAGAAAATCCCGATTCCGGCTATAAGCATTGGAGAAACAATGGCTTCAATTCCAATTGTCGAATTTCCTATTGCAAGTGAAGCACCTAGTGCTGTTGCAGCTAAAACTGAACCACAATATGATTCGTATAAATCAGCTCCCATTCCAGCAACATCACCAACATTATCTCCAACATTATCAGCTATAGTTGCAGGATTTCTAGGATCATCTTCAGGAATGCCAGCCTCAACTTTACCGACTAAGTCAGCACCTACATCAGCAGCCTTTGTGAAAATCCCACCACCAACTCTAGCGAAAAGAGCCATTACAGACGCTCCCATTGCATACGTCAACATAGTATTAGCAATTAAAACAAATTTAGCTTCCTGAAACATAGCTAAACCAGCAACATCTTTTGTAAATGTAACCATACCAATTTTTGAGACAAGTACCTGTGAAACTCCAAAAATATTGTTATCGTAAATAATATTTAAAATAAAAAACCAAAATGAGATATCTAATAAACCAAATCCAACAACAATTAACCCCATTACAGCTCCACCTCTAAATGAAATGGTTAACCCTTGATTTAAAGAGTTCTGACATGCTGCAGCAGTTCTTGCTGACGCATTAGTTGCTGTTTTCATTCCTAGATATCCGGATACTGCTGACCAAAATCCCCCCGTTAAAAAAACAAAAGGGACAAAAGGATTTTGAATTCCTAAGAAGGCTAAAATACCTAGAATAACAAAAATAACTACAAAAACAATTGCAACCACTTTATATTGGCTGTGTAAATAAGCCATGGCACCTTCTTTTACATAACCTGCTATTTCGATCATCCTTGGTGTACCTTCAGATGCCGAAAGCAATTTAGTATAAAAAAGTCTCGAAACTACAAGAGCAATTAGTGCTGCTATTGGAGCTATCCACCAGAATCCTGGAACAAAATTAAACATAATCTAATCTCCTTAATTTTTGATAAATGCAAATGATATAAAAACAAACTTTAATTGTCTAGTTGTTATTATCGTTTTTTTTTGAATCGCCTATTGAGAGGCTCTTTTTTGTAGTAAAAATAAGCTAAAAATACCTACTATGATGTTGGGTAACCAAGCTGCAAAAATAGGAGGTATAACCTTTGATAAACCCATTCCCATTCCGATTGACATAAGAACAATGTAAACAAGAATAACAACAATACTCAGCCCTAAGCCTAAAGCAGACGAGCTTCGATGTGGCTGTAAGCCCATTGAGGCGCCTAAAATTGAATAAATAAGGCAAGAAAACGCAATTGATAGCTTTAAATGATAATTCATTATATAACGAATTGGATCTTCTCCTGTTTTCTTTTTAAACTCAATTTGCTCTAAAATTTGTTTTCGATTCATTTGGTCAATATCTTTTTCAGGCATCTCTAAATTTTTAGGTGTTAATTTTAAATTAATAATTTCTTTTTGGAATTCAATAACTGTAATTTTTGCAGGCTCATTTGGCATAAAACTATGCATAATACCATTTTCAAATTCCCATGTTCCTGAATTTACCCATAACCCTTTTTTTGCTCTAATAAGCCTTGCTAAACTACCTTGTTCAAATTCAGTTATCGTAATATTTTCTAACTCTGATTTATCCATTTCACCAATGTATAAAATTCGTTTAGGATTATTTTGCTTATCATATTCAGTAATATTAATATTTTTAGTAATAATAGGTTTTTTTTGATTTTTATAGGTTCTATAAATGGTTTCAGCCGTTCCTGCTGCACGAGGGACAATATATTCTGTAAACGAAAAAGCCATTAAACTGACTCCAATACCAATTATAATCGTTGGAATTAATAATCTAATTGTACTTATACCATTGGCTCTTAACGCAATAATTTCTAAGTCATTTCCTAACCGACCAAAAACTGTAATTGTCGCAAATAATGTTGCCATTGGCATGGCTAAAGAAAAAATCCAAGGTAAGCGTAATAAAATTAAAATAATTACATCTGATAGTGGGATATTATATTTAATAGACTCTGAAACTAACTGTGGAAGAATACTACTTCCAGCGAGTATAAAACTAAATGCCAAGATTCCACTTATTAAAGGTAATAATAGTTCTTTAAAAATATATTTATCGAGAATCTTCATAAAGAAAAATCATTTCCTAAATAAAACTCTTTTGCCGTATCATTTTTAATTATTTCTTTAGACGTCCCAGTAAAAATTACTTCCCCTTTGTGAATTAGATATGCACGATCAACTATTTCTAATGTTTCCCTTACATTATGGTCAGAAATAATTATACCCAATCCCTTTTTTTTAAGGTTTTTAATAATATCTTGAATTTCATTTACAGCAATAGGGTCTATGCCAGCAAAAGGCTCATCTAGTAAAATAAATCTGGGCTCTGTAGCAAGTGCTCTTACAATTTCGACACGTCTCTTTTCACCACCAGATAGTTCAATACCTTTTGATTTTTTTAAATGTTTAATCCCCATTTCTTCCAATAATTGATCTAAGCGTTTTTCGAAATCCTCTTTTTTAACGTTTTTCAACAATTCCCATAATATAAATATATTTTCTTCAACAGTTAACTTTTTAAAAATAGATGATTCTTGAGGTAGATACCCAAGTCCAAGTCGCGAACGAAGATACATTGGCATTTTTGTTATGTCTTCATCAGCTAAGTAAACTGATCCACTATCTGGCTTTACAAGACCTGTTATCATATAAAATGTTGTTGTTTTACCTGCACCATTTGGGCCTAGTAGTCCGACAACTTCACCTTGATTCATTTCTAAATCAACTTCATTAACGACTTTTCTGTTATGATACTTTTTAACTAATTTATTTGTTTTAATCATGAAATTGACTTTAATAATAACATAGAGAGTTTGAAAAAAGTAATCGGGTTTTAGTTATATAAAGACTAAAACCCGATTTAATGGCTACTTTGCTACACTAACGGCACGCGTTTCTCGAATAATATTGATTTTAACCTCGCCAGGATAATCAACTTCCTTTTCAATCTTTTTAGCAATATCAAATGCCAATTTATGCGTTGTATCATCATTGACGTCTTCGGGATTAACAATAACTCTTATTTCTCTACCGGCTTGTATCGCATACGCGTTTTCAACACCTTCAAATTGCTTTGAAATGGTTTCAAGCTTTTCTAAACGTTTAACATATGTTTCTACAGATTCTCTACGAGCGCCAGGGCGAACTGAAGAAAGAGCATCAGCAACCATAACAATTATAGCTTCAACTGTTTCTGGTGGTTCTTCTTCGTGATGGGCCATTATACAATTTAAAATAGCAGCTGACTCACCATACTGCTCACAAACTTCTTTTCCTAAGGTTGTATGAGATCCTTCTCTTTCAAAATCTAGTGCTTTCCCAATATCGTGAAGCATTGCGCCTCGTTTAGCTAACTTCACGTTAACACCTAATTGTGCGGCAATAATGCCAGCAATATGTGCAGCTTCAAGTGAATGATATAAGATATTTTGACCATAACTTGATCGATAAAAAAGCTTACCCATTAATTCGATAATTTTTGGATGAAACTCTAAACCGAGTTCATCAGCCGCTCGTTCTCCATGTTCCATAATGATATCTTTTAAATCATCTCTTGTTTTTGCCATTTCTTCTTCAATTCTTGCTGGATGAATTCTGCCATCATCTAATAGTTTTTGCATTGTCATTTTTGCTACTTCTCTACGAATAGGATCAAATGCGGATAAAACTAATGCTCCTGGCGTGTCATCTACGATTACATCTACTCCAGACATTGCTTCAAACGCTCTAATATTACGGCCTTCTTTACCAATGACACGACCTTTCATATCATCATCTGGTAATTGCAACGTACAGGTTGTAATACTTGAAACATGGTCAACGGCTGTACGTTGAATTGCATCAACTACGATTTCACGAGCTCGTCTTGCTGCAATTTTTTTTGTCTTTTCCTCTATATCTTTTATCATATGACTAGCTTTTGTACGCATTTCAGCCTCAATGTTTGACATGAGTTGCTTCTCTGCGTCATCTTTTGTAAGGCCAGCAACTTTTTCTAAGCGTTCAGATAATTGTTTTATTATGTCGCTTTGCTTATCTTTAAGATTAAAATACTTTTTTTTCGATTCGTTCAAAGAATCTTCTTTTTCAAGTAATTGTTTTTCTTTATTAAGTAACCTTTTTTCAAGATCTTCCATACTTTTTTGGTGTTTTTTCAACAACTCCTCAGATTCTTTACGTGCTCTTTTTAAAATATTTTTGTGCTCAAAATCAGCTCTTTCAACAATTTTTTCAGATTCTCTTCTAGCATCTTTTAATAAATTAGCTTTTTTTGCTTCTGCGTTTTTAAGCTTTTTATCGGTAATAGACAAACGAACATAGTAAGTTGAAACAGTCGCTCCAGTTAAAATGATCACTATTATTGATATTAAAATTGTTAGACTCATTTTTTGACACCTTCCTTTTGTTTAGAAGATTTTGATTCTTTTTGCTCTTTATCAGAGGCAATTTTTTCATCGATCGCTTTATCAATTTTTTTAGAAATTTCAGGTCTTTCTAATAAAAACTTTTTGGCACTTTCTCTTCCCTGGCCCATTCTTTCACCATCAAATGAATACCAAGTTCCGCTTTTTTCGACTATATCNAAAGCCACACCTAAATCAATTAAATCGCCTTCATAAGATAATCCTTTACCAAAGCCAATTTCTAATTCTGCAAAACGAAATGGTGGAGCCACTTTATTTTTAACAATTTTGACTTTTGTTTTAATACCAATCATTTCAACNCCAGACTTTANCGTTTCTGTTCGTCTAATATCGATTCGAATTGATGAATAAAATTTTA
Organism: Rickettsiales bacterium; assembly: GCA_002690645.1. Taxonomy (GTDB): domain Bacteria; phylum Margulisbacteria; class Marinamargulisbacteria. The sequence continues at coordinate 10,139 of NZFK01000013.1, read as the reverse complement.
ATGCTCTTCCACCTGGTGTTGTTTCAGGATTTCCAAACATTACTCCTAATTTTTCTCGAATTTGGTTTACAAAAATAACAACACANTTTGATTTGTTTACAATTGCTGTCAACTTTCTTAATGCTTGAGACATTAATCGTGCTTGCATNCCCATTTGAGCATCGCCCATATCACCTTCAATTTCTGATTTTGGGACTAAGGCCGCAACAGAATCNATAACGATTAAATCAATTGCCCCAGAACGAACTAGTGTTTCAGCAATTTCNAAAGCTTGTTCTCCATAATCTGGCTGGGATAAAAGTAATGANTCTAAATTNACACCTAATTCTTTTGCATAGCTTGCATTTACCGCATGCTCAGTATCAATNTAAGCACTTACACCTCCGGCTTTTTGAGCTTCTGCTACAGCATGTAATGCAAGTGTTGATTTTCCAGATGATTCAGGGCCAAATATTTCAATAATTCTTCCTTTTGGATATCCGCCTACCCCTAAAACTAAATCTAATGATTTNGCACCACTTGAAATCGTTTCAANTTCTAATGTAGGTAAATCACCTAAACTCATAATAGATCCCTTTCCGTGGGCCTTCTCAATTTGTGATAGTGCAAAACTTAATGCTTTTTCTTTATTTTCATTCATTTATTTATTACCTCCTTGGTTTCGTTTATATTAGAAAATTTAACAAAATAATTTTTTAAATAAGCTAGCGATGCTTGCATAACTTGCTTTAATATTACTGGCTTCGTCCCCATAATATTTAACGTTTTTATNGCTTCATTATGGTTAAAATAAAACCCAAGTATTATTTTCGCTCTCGATACTTTATATTCATCGGGATAACCAATAATACCTGTGCAACTTAGCCCTATATTTGTACCCAATGTTTGAGCTACGCCTTTAGCCATTGCTATAGTGTTTGACTCCGAAAAAACTCTTTTTGAATCAATATCTAAAGCAAAAAACTTTTTAAACGCACTTGGNTGATCACAAACAATGCTCGCTATGTAATTATTTTTTTTCGTCGTTATCGATTTAAGTGTATTTCCGATAATCCCTCCAGAAACTGTTTCAGCTGTAGCTACAGTAAAATCAGTAGCTTCAAACAGTTTTTGGCATTCTGTTTCTAATGTTTTATCTAATGATATTGTCGCAATATCTAATTCAGCTTGAAAGATAGACATATTTCTCCCTCTCGAAGCTGAGGGAGAGCAACTTTTAACTTAAACAAATGTATTATCAACTTAAAATCCTTCTATAATTAAGACTATAATTCGTTTTGCATTAAATGATATTTCCCTCGAATATCATTAAAATAAATAAAAAAAAAATTCAAAAAATAATAAAAATTTAAAAAACACTTTTTAAATTCAATAATTTTATAATATCACTTCTATAATTTTTTTTACAGTGTCAAACATTTGGAGAAATAGCTCTTAGACTTATGTAAGGTTTCAATTTAAAACGTATTGCATATTCATATTTGACATCGACGTCAATGCAATTTTCAAGGCTTCTTTTCCAACGCTNCCATGAACAAGTGGCTGTGAATTGGATTTTATACAACTTAAAAAATGACATAATTCTTCTTTAAGAGGTTCTTTTTTGTCAAAAGGAACATTTACTTTTTCAGTTTCGTCNAACTTTATNGACATTTCATCTGTTATTCCAGNAACTTCTTTATAATTACTNTTATAAAATGTNATTTCCTGTTTTATNAANTCTAGNTCTGCATANCCNTTTGTNCCNGTAATCGCTAAATGCCTAATTCTNACTGGCGTAATCCAATTTACTTGNATAAANCCNTTTTGATCNCCATAAGTTAAAAANAATTCTGCNTANTCTTCTCGTCCATTTATTAATGCTCTNCCNGCATTTCCNGTAACTTTNTCAGGTTTTTTGTTAAGTAAATAATTAAAAATATCAATATCATGCACCGCTAAATCGATNACNACATTAGCATCATGAATTTGTGGTGGAAAGGCNCCTACNCTTCGTGAAATTAACGANGTAATTTTACCTAATTCATNTTTATCAATCATTGATTTCATNTTTTGAACAGCAGGGTTAAATCGCTCAATGTGCCCCACCATTAACAACACACCTTTTTTTTCNGCTAATTGAATTAACATTTCAGCATTTTCAACATTATCACAAATAGGCTTTTCAATTAGAACATGTAATCCACTTTCGATTGCTAATTTTGCTATTTTAAAATGTGTTGATGTTGGAGAAGTAACATTAATGGCATCTAAATCCTCACTTTCTAAAAGACTTTCTAATGATGTATAGGCTTTACATTTAAATTGATCAGCAAATTGATTAGCTCTAGTTTGATCAGCATCACAAACAGCAACTAGGTCTGCATTAGGGATTTCGAAATAGTTTCTGGCATGGTGTTTACCCATATTTCCTAAACCAATAACTGCAACACGAAGATTTTTCATAGGGCTGATTAAAACAAAATCTTAAAAAACCTGCAAGGCTTAATATTATTTTTTCTTTACAGAGTAAGGAAATGTTTGACTTCGTCGCTTCGCATTAAGTTTTGTTAATTTTTCGTCATTTAATTCATAGAGCTTCTTTAACTTCTCATTTAATGGATCTCTAGCCATACTTAACTTTAGTTTTTCAATTCTTTGACTTACCTTNTTAATAGCTNNGGTGATGGATNNGTCTGCACTNAGTTGACCATTGTGTTTGATGNGTCTTTTTTTGTAAGTTAACTTATTTATTTTNGGAGGTGGTTTATAATCTTCATGNGATGTTGTTTTNAGTGGNGTTATTAAGTTAGGATCACCTAAAATTGTATTTCTATTATATATAATTTCTGNCTTTTTATTTTTTTTGGTTGATGTGTTTGATAAATTTTCTTGATTATCTTTCTTAAGCTTAGNAGTTGATGTGCTATTTTNATNTTTTNCTAGCNCTCTTTTTTTACGTTTTTCAACTTNTTCTTTAAGTGNTTTATCNGTNACTTTANCTTCATNTTTTTNAAAGCAANTTTTATAATGCNCATACTCTTGCTGTTNTTNGGACATAACAAGTTCTGGGTTATCTTTTCTTTTATCTAGAAACAACTCCCAATCTTCNGGTTTAGNGGGAACTTCCTTTACATCANTTAAAGTTGATATTGCACTTAAAAGATCTTTTGAGGCTTTTTTGCTGTTACTGTTACTTTTATTTTNAGTTATAGCGTCAACTTTNCCAGTAACATCATTGTAAATTTNTGTTATATTTTTTGAGGGCGGATATATACTCACTACTTAAACCTTTCAAAANTATATTTTTATATAATTTTTTTTTATTTTTTATATTTTTTTAATTAAATCGACCATTAAATTTACAATCAAATTTTCATACAGTCAAATTAATTTTTTACTATATGATTTTTTNTATTTCTTAATTACCTGTCTTTAAACTAAACACAATTCTTAGGTATAATGAAATTATGAGCATAAAAAATCAATTAGCTGAATTAACGCACGACCCGGGTATTTATAAGATGCTTAATGAAGATGGTGATATAATTTATATAGGAAAGGCAAAAAATCTTAAAAAAAGAGTTAGCTCCTATTTCACCAAAACTCACCAAGATATTAAAACAACAATCATGGTAAAACATATTGTTCAATTTGAAACGATTGTTACCCAAACTGAAAAAGAAGCTTATATATTAGAAAATCAATTGATTAAAACATTTAAACCTCGCTATAACATACTTTTAAAAGATGATAAAACTTACCCNTACATTAAAATAACCACGAACGAACCTTTTCCAAGAATAATTGTAACNAGAGACCGAAAAAATGATGATTGTACTTATTTTGGTCCNTACCCTTCAATTGGTTCAACGCGTAAGCTGCGTCGTTTATTGTATGAGTTATTNCCAATTAGAGATTGTAAAAAAGATATTACCTTAACNGAAAAACAACCNAAATGCTTATTACTCGACATTCAAAAGTGCGTTGGGCCCTGTATATATAAAGAGATAAAAACAGATTATGATGTCTTAGTTAATCAACTAATTCTTTTTTTAAATGGTAAACAAAAACATATTGTTAAAACATTCAAAAAAGAAATGCATACATACTCTGCAAAACAAGAGTTTGAACGTGCTGCTACCTATAGAGATAAGATTATGAGACTAGAAAATCTATTAAGTGAACAGCGTGTTCAATTGGAAATTGAAGATAATACTCAAATCTGGGCAGTGGCGGAAAATAAAGATTTTTATTATCTAACTATTCAAGAGATTATTAATGGAAAACTTTTNTATCAACATGGTTTTTTTGAGGCTCGTCACCAATTTGATTTTGAAAGTTTTTTAGATAGCTCTGTTCTTCATTTATTAAATAAAAATAACCAATTTCCAGAATATATTATTTGTGAAGAAAATATTCAAAAATATCTTTTAAAATCTTTAAATTTAAATGACTCTATCATCCATAATCCCAAAATTGGAGAAAAAAAATCACTGCTTGATAATGCACGNAAAAATTCTCTTCATGCATTAGATAGACTTGTTTTGAAAAAAATGAAACATAATCTTATAAAAGGAACAACAGCATTAACGCATGCTCTTCACCTAAAAAAAGAACCTAATTGGATTTTAGGNTTCGATATTTCACATTTACAGAGTAACCATATCGTTGCATCTTCCGTGAGTTTTCGTCATGGTAGTCCAGATAAATCAGGTTANAGAAAGTTTAATATCAAAACTGTTTCAGGTAAATCAAATGACCCTCAATCTATGTATGAAGTTGTCTATAGACGTTTAAGAGCGTGCAAAGAAGATGGTAATCTTCCTGATTTACTCTTAATTGATGGAGGAAAAGGACAACTCAATTTTGCGTTAAAAGCTGTTTATCAATTAGAATTAACCAAACAGGTTGAGCTGGTCGCTTTAGCAAAACGAGAAGAAGAATGTTTTGTACCTCATCAGNCGGATTCTATCCGCTTACGAAAAAACAACCCTGGTTTACAACTTCTTCAAAGAGTACGTGATGAAGCACATCGTTTTGCAGTTACATTTCAAAGACAAAAAAGACGGAAAACAGATTTTTTATCAGAATTAATGNTGATTGAAGGAATGGGTGTCAAACGACTTAATACACTTTTAAAACATTACCCTGATACAAAAGAGATTCAAAANGTTTCTGTAGATAGCATTTACGAAAAAACAAAATTAAGTAAANCCTTACTAGAAAAAGTTAAAGATTCTTTAAATAAAAAGATTTAACAGCTTTTGCTTTTTTCATTATTTTTATACTTAAATTTAAATAATTTGATACAAAATATATCAACGTTTAATTTACTTATATTTTTTTTGAAAAGTATTGGATANTAGGNAATNGTACTTCCCTTTTCTTAAATTTATCTAAATGGTCTTTAATAAGACTCGCTTTTTTTTCAACAGTTTCCCATAAAATGTTTTGTAGTATTTCATTTGAAAAATGACCTTTTTTGATTTTTGTTTTTCCTGCATAGTTCATATAAGATTCCTTGTACAAAATTAAACTATTTACTCTTTGATCAGCTTGCNTCAAACTTTTTGGTAANATAATCACAACCGTATCTTTGTTATAATCTTCTGAAAAAAATGATGTTGATGGATCAATAATGATATATTTTTCATTTGGTAATTTAACTTCAACAAACACATGACCNCCTTGATGAGGTCTTGGTAAATAGGAAGATTCCCACTGTCTACTTTCGATAAGATCCATGTTTAATGTATCAACAATTTTTGCATCATAATCCAATATCTTAAGACAATGGGTATAAATCATTGCTACGTCATGACAACCTGATGCCGATTTTTGATTTAATATACTCTCTATGGTTGTCTTTCCAATAAGTCTACCTCCTGCATGCTNAAGTTGAGGTATATTTTTTACACACCAATGAAATANTTTTGCGCAATCATTAATCCAATCATGAGNAGATAAGTCTTTTAAATTAATTGTTTTGATTTCTTGAATTATTCGATTATTTATTTTAATACTTGGGTGNGTTATTTCTAATTTTGTTCCTTGCAAGGATTGCTTATAAGGAAAAACCCTTTTTTGTATTTTATATGCCTCATCAGTGTTAGCATTGTTAAACATATTTTTAAGTGAATTAATATTTCAAAATCTTTCTTCTAAATTTTAATAAATTTAATATTTAATTACTATTAAATTTATATAATCTCATTATTATCATACACTTTTTTTGAAAAGATTTGTATCTAGATGTCCTCTTTAGTAAATATACCCAATATAATTGGGTCTTTTTATCGTTACAACATTAACTTGATTAAGTATATTATTTAATGTAAGTTGCTTCTGCCTTGCTTCCTGCTGAAATAAGCATATCATATGATGACGCGCCATTCATTTGCTCAATTTCTTCTATTCTTAAGCCTTCGCCCCATAATGTACTTTCATCTCCAATTTTTATTTTTTTAAGGTGGGTTACATCAACCCCAATCATATTCATAGAAACACGACCTGCTAAATAAGCTCTTTGTCCTTTAATTAAAACTGGTGTTCCGTCTTTGGCATAACGATAATAACCATCTCCATATCCGATTGGAATGATTGCTATAATCGAATCTTTGCTTGCAACCCAGCGTGATCCATACCCTACAGATTCGCCTTTTTTTACACGTTTAATTGAGATTATGTTAGACTTTAGTGTCATTACGGGTTTTAAATTAAATGGATTATTTATTGCATTTTTGGTCTCAGGGTAGACTCCATACAACATTAAACCAGGTCTAATAATATCTTCCGTAATCTTCGGATAATTTAGTAACATTGAACTATTTGCACAAGTAATTAAAGTTGATTTGTCTGATTTTTTAATTTCTACAAGAATACTATCCCAATTTTTAAGCTGTTTAAGCATAGCTTTTTCATTTAAATTATCAGCATTAGCAAAATGGGTCATAATCGTGATGCTAGCTAAATTAGTAAAAGATGAAATATTTTCGATAACATTTTTTGCTTCTGTCATTTGAATACCTAAACGATTCATTCCTGTATCAATTTTTAACCATATGTCGTACGGTAAATTTGTTCTTTTTTCAAATTTTTCAATTATATCTACTTGATATTTTTCATAAAGAATAAATGAGATATTATTTTTTACTCCATACTCAAAATCTAGATCATCCCAAATACCTCCCATCACGACTAAAGGGGTTTTAATATTTTGATTTCGTAACGATACCGCTGCTGAAATATCAGCAACTCCAAAAAAATCAGCTTCATGTAAAACTTTGGCTAACTCTTTAACTCCATGGCCATATGCATTGTTTTTTACTACACATAAAATTTTTTGATTTGAAAATTGTTGTTTGATTTGGTAAAAATTATGTTTTAAGTGACTTAAATTTATTTCTAATTTAATCCTATTATATTGTTTTTTTTTTGACATTTTGTTTAGTATACCAAAATGAGTACCCCCTTTAAACATGTTAAAAGTAGAAACGATCTAGTCGATATTTTAGGAAAACATTATACTACTGTAATGATTAAAAAATCACTTTTAGTTATTACACTATTTTTACTCTTTTGCTCATCAATGTTCGCGGATAGCCAAGAAGATTTAAAAAAAGTTGAAAAAAAAATACAGCAAAATTCAGATAAAATTAAACCCAAAATACAAGAAAGAAAACGGGCCGAAGCCTACATGAGTAATTTAAAAAAAGAAATAAAGCAAACAGAAATTAAATTAAAAAACACCAAAAAAAAGCTAAAATCTGTCCAGAAAGAAGAATCTGAAGCTAAAAAAGCTGTAGAAGAAACAAGTATGATATTCTTAAATTTACGCGAAAGTTTTTCAAACCGTATTAGGCAAATTTATATGTCAACACAGCTCAATATTACCGATATTTTATTTGATAATAGCTTTTGGTTACCAAATGAAGAAGATCAATATTTCATAGAAAAAGTATTGAATGAAGATTTAAAATTAATCCATAAAATTAAACAAAAAAATACACAACTTCAAAATGAAAAAGAATTACTACAACAAAAACGAGATGAAATTATTATCTTAAATAAAGATATTGCGTCGAAAGAGGCTCGATTAAATAAAAAGAAAAATGCTCAAACAATGTATATCTCAAATCTAACTAATCAAATCAAAAATCTTGAGTTACAAAATAAAGAACTCGAGCGATTATCAAAAGAACTTACTAATATCATTCTCCGAGCGTCAAAAGATGATGGCTATTTTGCAACAGGAGATTACGTTAAACCTGTAAAAGGATGGATTTCAAGTAAATATGGGATGAGAATGCACCCAATATTCAAACGACGAATTATGCACACTGGCATAGATATAGCTGCTCCAAAAGGATATAAAATTAGGGCTGCTAACTCAGGGAAGGTTATTTTTTCAGGTACCAAAGGCGGTTATGGCAAAAGTGTTCTTATTTATCATGGAAAACGCCCATCAGATAACAAATCAATTTCTTCATTTTATGCCCATGCCTCACGACTAGTTGTTAAAAAAGGCGATATTGTTAGAAAAGGTGACGAGATTGCATATGTTGGAGCCACAGGTTATGCTACAGGTCCACATCTACATTTTGAAGTAAAAATTGACGGAAATCACGCCGACCCAATGCTTTTCATTAAATAACTATAATTTAGAAAACTATTTTTTTACGATAAATTCATTTATATTTTCGTAGACCTTTTTATCACCACGAATATTTTGAATTTCTTCAACAAGCTTTTTTTCTTTAGACGATAAATGCTTTGGTAACTTTGCATTAACTTCTACATATTGATCACCACGACCATAACCTTGTAGATTGGGGACACCTTTTGACTTTAATCGAAATACTGTTCCTGGTTGTGTTCCTGCTGGCACTTTTAACTTGGCGTTTCCATTTAATATAGGTACTTCTATTTCACATCCCAGAACAAGCTGGGTAAATGGTAAATCTAAGGAAAGAATTATATTTTCCTCCTCTCTTCTAAAAAAGGAATGGTTTTTTACCTTAATAAAAACATATAAATCTCCAGAAGGCCCATTTGCAATACTATCATTACCTTCACCTTTCACACGTAATTTAACGCCCGTTTCTACACCAGGAGGTATGGTAACTTTTATTTTTTTCTTGATTTTTTTTCTTGTGTCTTCACCACCGGCTCCGCCACAACGATTACATGTCGTCACTTGTGAAACAACACCTAAAATTGTGCGTTGAGTGACTTTTATCTGTCCTGTGCCATTACATGTTGAACAAGATTTTGAACTTCCTCCAGAATTTTCTAAGTGGAAAATTTCAATTTCTGTTTCTAAGCCTTTAGCTACATCTTCCAACGTAACTTGTAAATCATATCTTAGGTCTTCACCGGAACTACTCGTAGGTCTGGAACTAGACCTTCCTCCCGACCCACCAAAAAATGCGTCGAAAATATCATCAATCCCATCAAAACTTGAAGAAAATCCTGATGAAGAAAATCCACCTCCAAAACCACCAAACCCACCAGCTCCTCCTCCTGCAGCTGAATCGTCAGCTACGCCAAACTGGTCGTATTGCTGTTTTCGTTGCGGATCAGATAAAATGGTATAAGCTTTTTGAAGCTTCTTAAATTTTTCTTCAGCACCTGGTTCCTTATTAACATCAGGATGGTATTTACGTGCTTGTTTACGATAAGCTGATTTAATTTCAGCATCACTTGCACTTTTTGATATCCCTAATAATCCATATAAATCTTCTGACATAGTGCGTCCTATTATACGCAGGGTTGACCAATTTGGCCAACCCTGAACATATACCCTTTATTTTTTATCTTTTTCAACTTCTGTGAAATCAGCATCAACTACATTATCATCATCTTTTTTTTCTGACGCCTCAGTCGCTTCAGCGTCTGGTTGTTCGCCTGTTGCATCTCCTGCGGCATCTACTCCTGCTGCGGGATCTTGCTTGTATAACTCTGCAGAGACCTCATAAACAACTTTTTGAACTTTTTCTGTTTCTGCAACAATCTTATCAATTTCATTTGTCTCAATTGCTTTTTATCGCAAATTTATGGCCCCCTCGAAATCGCATTTTTTCGAAAAATGGCCATTTTTTGCCATTTTTTTTCGAGGCCAAAATTGAGGGGGGTCCAAAATTTTTTTATTTTTTTAG
>NZFK01000012.1 GCA_002690645.1 Rickettsiales bacterium | reverse complement strand
CTTGATTTTAAGGGAATAACCCCACAAAACTTTTACGAATCACAAACATCCATTTTTTATAAAAATAAAAATTGTTTAGGAATTTAAAAAACAAAAATTATGTTATGAAGCCTGAGATAGATTCAGATTGAGATANCTTTTTCATTGATAAACTTTCATATTCAGATCGAACAACAAATATTTCAACATCATTGATAAAACTAGCCCAGCCAGCAAATGTTGTATCCGGCATTAATAAGTAATCACATTGAGATAATTCCAAAATACTTTCAACGAAATGTCCCTTTTGACCCATCGAGCCAGTGCATAAATAAACATTAAATTCCTTAAATAAAGTCATGTCTTGCACTTCATCACTGGTTAAAATAAANCCAACATCAGGTCCAAGTAAAGTAACAANTTGTTGCATATATNTAGCATACGTTTTAGCGTCAAAAGCAATNCGNCCTGTATCAGTTATTGATTTNGGATGATTGCGCCAATCACCTTGCCGAATATGAACACCCACTACAATCTTATGGTTTGACCGCACAGATTTCATGAATTGTGATGCAGTATTCTGAAACAATGGATTAAAAGCTAATAAAGGAAGTGTTTCTTTTTTATNNTTTAAAACTAATTCCCAAGATTTAACTTGAAACCCTGTAATAACACTATGTTTAGCCAATAACATCTTTTTATTTTCTTCTAAGTTTAAATCAAAAAAATCGTATTTTTTGCCAAAGCAAAANGNTTGAAGGTGAGTTTGAATACTACTCTTGCGCGCAAANATACTTTGAAAGCCAGGAAAGAAACNTCCGAAGCCATGCAAAAAAATAGTTAAAAAAGATACATACTTATGTTTAAGAAATCTTGGGATTAATAAATATATTTTATATAAAATCCAAAATAAAANNTGTCNTGAATTAGATGTTGAATGAAAACAGTAGCGTTGTGCTTTTTTTAAATGTAGTAAATGACTAAATGGCCAAAAACTAATATTTATTATATTAAATTGATNTTTGTGTTCTTGCCAGAACGAAAGAAGATGAATATATGAAATAAGTTGATTACCAAGTCTNCCGCCTGAGTGGGTNAATATGATTGTTTTTTTTACCATACTCAAGTTTATAATATTTTTATAATATTGATGAGTTTATTTTTTTGTTGCAAGAAAATAAAAAGAACCTGGATTTAGTTCTTTGATCGGATAAATCGTTGTTTTATAGTTGTTTTGCTGTAGTTTATTTTCCAGTTTATTAAAGTAATCTATGTTGTCGTATGAATCATAATTAGTTTGAAACGCAATTAATAAATTATTAAACGAAATAGAATCGAAAATATTATTTCTTAACTCTATTGGCATTTCTGATAAGCTCCATAAGCCAATTAATAAATCACATTTTTGAATTTGCTTAAATTCATCTAATGAGTTTATTAAAGAAATTGAATTTTGTTCTTTAGAAATAGAGTTTAATTGAATTTTACAAAGTGAATCTAAGACATAATTCAAGTAAAAATCTTGCAAAAAAGAAAATGCTGGCAAATCGTAGATAATATATTTTTTTTCAAAGTTTAAATGTTTAGCAAGACGTGAAAAACTACCATACCCCCCACCTATTTCAACAATTGAATCAAACATTTTAGGNGTATCATAATTACAAAAGTTTAAAATTTGAATTAAAGAAAAAAAATGATGTAGTAAGTTACCAGATGATTGTGGGAATAATGGATATGGTTTTGGTTCGCCAAGTGCATTTTCGGTTAATTTATCTTTCTTTTTTTTATAGATGGGGTGCTGTTTGATTACATCAAACTCTTTGATAGTGGCTTCAAAAAACATTGTATTTGATATTTCTTTGAAAGATAGAAAGTTATGCAAAGGTTTTTGTGCTAGTTTATTTAACAACTTTATTTGTGTTTCAAACCATTGTGAAGAAGATTCTTTATGAACTTCATTTAAATATTGGTTAATTTTTTTCTTGAATTTATCTTCATAGTCAATGTACTGATTAGTGAGTGATATTTTTTTTGGATAAAAATATAAAGAAAGTAATTTTTTGAATTTCCATTCAATTAATTTTTGCATGTTTTAATATAATGTATTTATATCTATAAATCAATTTATTAAAAAGTATCGCCAACTTTTATGAGAAATATTAACAAAACGTTTAATTTAAAATGAGGGTAATATCTGAGTGATATCTTTTCGAAAGATTAAATGAAGTATTTTTCTTATAAATCTAAATAGAGTATATGTAACGGGAGAGAGCCATGAAAAATGAATGCAATCATCTCTAAAAAGAAAATGTTTACTTTTTGTTAAAATGTAATTTTCTTTTTTAAAAGGAGTGCTACCAACCCAGCTTGATTCATTAGCTTGAAAAATTCTTGTTTTGATTTTTGAAGAGTGAGCAGCTTTTTCAGCATAACCTATATTTTTTGAACGAGCAGCATAGGGCATAATAACGTAACCAGTTTTTATATTGATTTATAACCCTATATCAAATTCAATATAGTNAATGGATTTCTACTTTTTTTTTATGCGAGTCCCTTTTCTCTAAAAAAGAAAGCTAAATTGAAAATAANTTCATCTCTTGATAATCTAAAAAAATGATAAAAAAGTTTATTATTTTAATATGTTATTTTAGACCAACAGAAACAAAAAAAACATTAGATTGTTTACGTAAACTTTATAAAATAAATGAATATGAATTAGTTGTTGTACGTCAAGAAGGTAACGACCCTGATTGTTTAAAAGTAAAGCAATTAATAGATGACATTGATTGGATGCCGTTACACCATTTAACGACATCTTACAGTAATAATGAAACAGTTCGAATAAAAGTAAATCAAAATACATTTAAAGGATTGAACTATGCGTTTGAAAACTGTAATGCTGATCTAAGTATTTTAATCGAAGATGATATTTGTTTAGGATATGATGCGTTACATTTTTTTGAAGAAATACATAAAAAATATGATAAGGATCCTTTATTCAGAGCAGCAATCGCTTTATCATTCTTACCTTTTTCTAAGGAGCATTTATATAGTTATGGTAAATTTCGTTTTGGAATTGGAAAAGGGGTTGGTATTAGTCGACATAAATGGTTTTCTTTTTACAAAAAAAAAATGGCCATATAAAGAAGACAATTATTATGATTCACATTTAGCAACAGCTCTAAAAATGGGGTATGTAATTATGCCATATTGTGCACGATCTTATGAAATTGGGTGGGGTCAAAAAGCAATGAATGCAAAAGTTAAGGTGGAATTATTTGATCAGCAAAAAAAAAGTTGGGTAAATACTAAAAAATTTACTATTTCTGATTATGTATTTGATAATTCATTCAAGCATCATTTCCGAAGAGATTGTAAGAAATATTCATGGTTTTCACCAATCGAGTTTATTTTATTAAGGCTTTTTAGAAAATCTATGACGTTAATTGGAATAACTATAAAATCAGAAATTTAATCTAATCCTCTAACAAATCAATAGACATAGATTTAGTTCTAGGTTTATAATTTCAACATGATTTCAAACAGTAACAAAAACTGGCTTACAAACCCAATTATCGATCTTGGGGATCAATTTAGTGATGAAAGAGGAAATATTATAACAATAATTTCACTTTTGGAGCCTACAATTGGAAGTGTTGTCGTAATTGACTCCAAAAAAGGGTCAACAAGAGCCAACCACTACCATAAAACAGACTGGCATTATTGTTATGTTGTATCTGGAAAAATAGACTATTACACAAGAGAAGTCGGCAGTAAAGAAAAGCCTACCAAAACAACGATTTTAAAAAATCAATTATTTTACACCCCCCCCATGTTAGAACATGCCATGTATTTTCCTGAAGATACNGTCTTTTTTACGTTTGGTGGAGGATCTCGAAAGCAAGAAGAATACGAAGCCGATTTAGTTAGAGTAACTGTTATTTAATGCGTATAATAAAAAAAAAAGCATGTTTCTTGTGTCATCATAAACACCTAAAACGTGTCTTAAAGCTTAATCCAACACCACCAGCAAATGAATTTGTGTCTAAAGAAAAAAGGCATCTTAAGCAAATATTTTATCCGTTAAATGTATATCAATGTGAAGCCTGTTTCCACATTCAATTACTCGATGTAGTGGATCGATCATTATTATTTAAAGATTATGTCTATGTNTCAGGGACATCACCTAAGTTTGTTGAACATTTTAAATCATATTTCAAGAGCATATTAAATATTGCTTCGTTAAATAAAGATGATTTAGTCATCGATATTGGCAGTAATGACGGTACTTTTTTAAAATTTTTTAAAGACCATGGCTGCCCTGTTTTAGGCATAGATCCTGCTGAAAATATAGCTAAAAAAGCAACTGAAAATGGCATTGAAACGATTCCTATTTTTTTTGATTTAGAACAGTCATCTAAGATCAAAAGTAAAAAAGGAACAGCAAAATTAATTTCAGCAAATAATGTTTTTGCGCATTTAAGTGATTTTCATGATTTTACAGAAGGTGTAAAGCACTTATTGGCTAACGATGGGGTATTTGTGTTCGAAGTATCTTATTTTGTAGACGTATACGAAAAAACATTGTTTGATACGATTTATCATGAACATACGTCTTATCATACCATCATTTCTTTGCAACCTTTTTTTGAACAGTTTGATCTCGAGTTATTTGATGTTGAGCGAGTTCAGTCACATGGTGGTTCAATACGTTGTTTTGTGCAGCACAAGAGTGGTCCCCATAGTTTGAATGAATCTATCTCAAGTTGTATTGAATATGAAAAAAAGTTAGGTTTAGATTCGACACAAGCCATGTCATTACTAAACAATAAAATTGAAAGCTTAAAAAAAGAATTTGTCAAACTGTTAGCCGATTTAAAATCTCAAAATAAACGTATTGCAGGGTTTGGGGCTCCAGCAAAGGCAACAACGTTACTATATCACTTTGAAATCAATGAAGATGTTATCGATTACATTATTGATGACAGCCCTTTAAAGCAGGGCTTGTTTTCACCAGGAATGCACGTGCCTGTAGTGGATTCACAAATATTAAAAGATCCTGCTAAAGCGCCAGACTTTATTATTATTTTAGCGTGGAATTTTGCTCAACCAATCATAAAAAATCATCAATATTTTTTAGAATCAGGGGGCCAGTTTATTATCCCATTACCAAAATTGGAGGTTATTTCATGGAAAAATTAATTTTAGAGGAAGATATAAAAGACATTGCGACAAGTCTAGCTGAAATCTACGCTGATTTAAGTGGAAAGACAATTTTAATTACAGGGGGGCTTGGGTTTTTAGGATATTATTTCATAAACGTATTTACGTATTTGAATAAACATCATCTTAGCTCTCCTTGTAAATTAATTGTTGCGGATAATGCCATTACTGGAAACGAAAAAAAGTTAGATAAGTCCATTACGTTTATCAAGCAAGATATTTGCAAGCCCTTTCATGTCGATCAACAGCTTGATTACATTATTCATGCGGCAAGTATTGCAAGCCCATTTTATTATCAAAAGTACCCATTAGAGACCTTTGAAGCATGTACAGTAGGGACAAAACATTTACTAGAGCTTGCCAAAACACATGCTGCAAAGTTTATATTTTTTAGCTCTAGTGAAATTTATGGAGATCCTGACCCTGCCCATGTTCCAACATTAGAAAGTTATAACGGAAATGTATCAACCCTAGGGTCTCGATCATGTTATGACATTGGTAAACGGGGTGGCGAAACGCTTTGTTATATTTACAGCGATTCATATGGCGTGCAAACAAGTATCATTAGACCTTTCAATATTTATGGTCCAGGAATGTTACAAAAGGATTATCGCGTGATTCCTAATTTTGCGTCAAATATTTTAAATAATATCCCAATTAAGGTATATGGTGATGGAGAGCAAACAAGAACGTTTTGCTACATTTCCGATGCTATGGTTGGCTTTATAAAAGTAATGTTTAATGGAGTAAGTCATCAAGCTTATAATATAGGAAACCCAACACCAGAAATTTCAATGAAAAATTTAGTTAAAACATTTTCTAAAGTACTTGGTAAAGATATCGAATTTAATTTAATTGAACATCCAAGTACATATCCAAAAGACGAGCCTAATCGACGTTGCCCAGATATTAAAAAAGCTCAGTTACAATTAGGTTATGAACCTAAAGTGACATTAGAAAGTGGGCTAAAAAAGTTTTTTAGTTGGGCTAAGGAACATTATCAGTACCAATGAAACTTGCACTTATAGGCTATGGATATTGGGGTAAGAAATGCTTTGAAACTGTTTCAAAAATACAGGGAGTATCCATAAGTTATCTAGTAAGTTCACAAGAGTTAACAGGTAAACAATTTAAATCCATTCAAGTATTTCGTGACTGGACAGAGATACTTTCTTTATCAGATCTAGCCGGTGTTATTATAGCTGCTCCAAGTGCAATGCATTACCCCATTGCAAAGGAATGTATAATTAGAAATATTCCTGTATTTATAGAAAAGCCTATGACCATTACTAGCAAAGAGTCTGCTGAATTAGTAGACCTTGCAAAAAAATATCAAGCAAAAGTAGTAGTTGATCATATTTTATTATTTTCACCCGCGTTTAATGCATTTAAACAATATCTACAGTTAAATATAAAAAAGTTAAAACAAATAGATATGTTTTCAGGTAAATGGAAGCCATATACAGCAGATATTTCTGTTTTACATGAATGGGCACCACATGAAGTAGCAATGAATTTTGATATATTTCAAACAGACTTTAAGATAAAAAAATTAAGTCAAACAAGAAGAGAATTTAAAGATACCTATGGTCAGCACATTACCTTAAGAGGGTCCGTTAATGATATAGCTTTATCATTTAATTGGAGTAACCTAAGAAAAAAACCAATAAGAAAAATCATTGCTAAGTTTGATGATGGTGAATTAGTATTCAATGACAAAATAGAAAGTAAAGTAATCTTTAAAGATCTAAATGGACGCATCAAAAAAATCAGTTATCCAGATAAAGCCCCTTTAACAATAGCAATCGAAGTATTTAAAAATCATATAACAAACACTGAAATGAATGATAGTGACGTTAAACTAGGTCATTATGTTGTTAAAACAATTGAAGAAATTGATAAAAAATTAAAAAACATCAATAGTTTAAAATAGTCTTAAAATCAATAGAAGCATCTACAAATAAACCATTTTGTCTTACATAAGCAATCGGTTTATAGTCATTTTTTAAAAGATGATTAACAGCAAGGTTGCTAGTATTTTTTTCATATATATCAACTAAATTAAAATTATGAGTTTCTATAAGTATCAAAATAGGTCTATATCGATTTAAATCAATACTTTTTAAAACATCTTCTTCACTACCTTCAACATCTATGGTTAATAAATTAATGGTTTGGTTTGGTGCATAAGTTTTGATAATATTATTTAAACTATCTGCAGGCACGATAGACTGCTCTTGAAACTTTAAAAATGAAGCTTTTGATTCATCGTATTGATCAACAACATTTTTATATTGGTTAGGATTGGTAGTATTCATTTTATCTGAACCAAATTTGAAAAAATTAATTTCTTTTTTTGAACTACTTATCGCACAGTCTAAAAAAATATCATTTGGTCGAATTTTTTTATAATATGCTTTGTAACGTGAATTAGGGTCTATACATANTCCTTTCCAACCTTTTTTATATAATAAATATGTACTACTTGATGACCTTGGATNATTGCTTCCAATATCGATATAAAAGCCAACTTNAGGATGAAATTGACTAATTACGATATNAAGCGCATCCCAAGAATAATTTTCAATAACNTANCCATTTTTAAGTTTGTAAGTAATNAAGTCTTTGATTTTTTTTAACATAATTATTTTTTANTAGTATACNACTGANNTAANAAATCANATTTTTTCGNNNAAATACACATTANTANATATAGATTTNAATTGAAAATNGANATTAATTAATGTAGTTTNATTACATGAATAAANCCTNNCCAATAATNATCATCAATAATTTAAAATTTAATTANNCAACAAACTTACTTGTACGACAATGTAAGTTTTATAATCAAAAGCAAGAACTCTATTATTTAAGTCCCGAAGTAAATATAGTGAGTAATGCCGCAGATTTATTATATGAACATGTTTATAATAACGATCTTATTAAGCAGTTAAATCAATTAGATCCATCTTCTACATTGTATGCATTATGTAGGCAGTGGTTTTTATTAAAATCTGTCATGTCGATAAGAAAGTGGGATCAATGTATTTTGAATGATGTAAATAATTTAGTGTTTGATTCATTTGATAACCTAATGGGTCAAACTAAAGATGAAGTTATAATTCCTAGTTCTGAAGATGGCAAGTTTGCTTTATGCTCTTTTTGGACAAAATCAGCAGTTGAAAAAATATGCGAGTTTATTTCAGAGCTTATTAAAGAAAAATCTAACAAATTTAATAAATTAAAATCATTATCAAGTTATTATGAAATGTATCAGCTTTTAATGACATATTTTTATGATAATGAAAATCTAGTTGCTCGGCCCAAAAAAATAATATTATGTAATTATGACAAGAAGATATCGTTTAAAAAGAAGTCAAATAAACTTTTCCTTAAAAAAAATAATGCATTAAGTAAAGTAAGTTGTATTTATTTTAATTCTAAATATAATCATAAGATTCATAGTTTTTATAATGGATCAAAATTAACAATTGAAAAAATATGTAGTCCATTTATTGCGTTAATATTAAATATAAAACAATACACAAGGAAAAGAAATGGCAACTAAACACTACGAAGAAACCTATTTTGGGTGGCAAAAGCAATGTGGTAAATTTGGAGCTTTTGCGAATAGAGTTTTTTATGAAAAATATATAAAAGAAACAGACGTTGTATTAGATTTTGGTTGTGGGGGAGGGTATTTACTTAGTGCGTTAAAGTGTCAAAAAAGAATAGGTGTCGAAATAAATCCTGGAGCTATAGTAGAGGCAGAGAAAAATGGCATTGATGTGGTTTCTTCCATCAGCGCAATAAAAAGCGAATCTATAGATGTTGCAATTACGTTTCATGCCTTAGAGCATTGTCAGCGGCCTTTAGACGAATTAAAAGGTATTTTTAATAGCTTAAAAAAAGGTGGGATATTGATTGCTGTTGTTCCTGCGGAGTCTATTTTACATGAATTTAATCCAAATGATAAAAATCATCATCTATATACGTGGAGCCCAATGTCCTTTGGTAATTTATGTAAGGACGCAGGGTTTCAAATAAAAGAATCCAAAGCCTTATATTATAGTTGGCCTCCAAGATACAATAGAGTAGCAAAAATTTGTCAGCTAATAGGTATGCCAAATTTATTTCATAATATAGCAAAACTTTATGGTAAGCTTGAAAAAAAAGTTTTTCAAGTTATATGTATATGTGAAAAATCATAAAAAAATTTTAATAAGAAAATCAAATAAACGTTTAGCATGTATAAGTTTTTGATTGTTCGAAACGCCTTTAATAATAACGAAAAACATTTTCAAATATACATAAATCGCCTCCTTCTAAGTTACGATTTAAGAAAATTTAAATTTGTCGTACACTATTAATATACCAATAAATATATATAAGTTTTGGAGGTAAAAGATTGGGAATAGATTATTATACATCTAAAGTTTTACATGAAATAAGACAAAACTTTAAAGATAAAAAAAGTATACTTTTATTAGGCAATCAAAATCTTTGCGTACCTCCTCAATATTTAAATGATTTTTTTGATGAAAAATATAATATAAAAACGATTCGGAACAAGTTTTACCAAAATACGTTTGCTAAGCCTTTTCTTGAAGAACTAGGGTTTGATCAAGTCCATTCCTTAGAATTCGAAGAAAAAGATAATGCAGACTTAATTCTTAATTTAAATACAAAAATAAAAGACTTAAACAAAAAGTATGACATTGTACTAAATGGGGGGACATTAGAGCATGTGTTTAATATACCAGTAGCATTAGAAAATATTTTTTTGCTTTTAAAAAAGTCTGGTTTTTTTGTCAGCATATCTCCAACAAATAACTTGTGTAATCATGGTTTTTATCAATTCTCTCCAGATTTATTTATTAGTTTAGATTATTTTAATGAAAACTTAGACTTGAAAAAGTTATATATTATTGAAAATCACCATGAATTACAAAAAAAATCTAAAATTTATGAATGTAATTATCAAAATATTGATAAATCTAATACGCTTAACGCATATAAATCATCTAATCCTACTGAAATATTAACAATAATACAAAAAAAAGAAGAATTTATTTTAAATGAAAATTTAATCCAATTGGCCTACATTAATAATAAAAAAAATAACACCACTACAAGTAATAATAAAAAAGTAAAAAAAGTACCTGAATTATTTAAGTATATTTTTCAAGTACATTTAAAATCTACTATTTTTTTCTTTATTAACTTATTTAAAAAAAATAATTTTAAAAATGATTATTACATAAAAAGAAAAACAGTCTCCTTAATTAAAGATCATTAAAAGGTACAAAAACAAATAGTATAAGCTTTTATTTTGATAACAAAAAAAGATATTATGGATGAATATATAAAAAAAAATTATTTACAAAAACAACTTTTCTTTGATTTTTTTTACTAATGATGGCTTTAAAGATATCTTCTTCCTTAAGGGAGTAATATTTATATACTTAAAAATATGCTGTGGTATATCAATGGTTTTAACCTCTGGGTTAAGGGATAGGTAGTTTCTAGTAAGAAGATACTGAGTTAATGGGGTATAAAGGCCTTGTTTAATGATTTTTAATAGCATTAAATTTGAATCGTTATATTGCTTTTTCTGATAGTAATAACTACTTAATCTTAGTAAATCTTCGGGTTTAGTAGATGTTTTTGTTGTTTGGTAATAGCTATCCCAATTTTGATATCTATTATTAGATAAAAATTTAATTTCTTCAGAAGTAAAAATATTAGAAGTTAAAAAAGAAATAAAATATTGATTTAAATTTGTAATATCGTAATCGAGTATCTTTGAAATAGCACCATCTGATAAAAGATAAAAAAGAAATTCATAACAATGATACGAATGAAATGTTAAAAAACCAGACTCATATGTTCGTTCATAAAGACTTTTTTCTTTTGCAAAAAAACGATGATAAAGGCTGGTATTTGGTACAACTCTAATTTTTAACTTAGATGATAATATTTTTAAAGAAATATCTAAGCTACCTATTCCGTGGTTTTCAAAATATTGAACATAATTTAGATGTTTTTTTTTTGAAAAAAAAATGGTCAAATATTTTTTTGTTAGACAGATAGTTTTTTAGGTTTAAATTCTTAGATTCAAATGTCCAAATTTGAAACTTTCTAATTGTTTTTGAAAACCGTTTGAAGCGTTCAATATGAGCACCATCTAAATTGTGTTTGTCAATATAATGAAGCATATTATTTAAGCAGTTCTTATCAAAAAGATTGTCTGCATCAAGATACCCTATAATCTCACCTTCAGCTAACCGATTACATTTATTTCGCGAGTAACCTTCGCCCATATTACTATCATTTTGAAACACTCTAACTTCATTATATTGTTGTTCAAAGCGTTGTAATATCTCCCATGTTTTATCTGTAGACCCATCATCAAGCATAATTACTTCAAAAGTGTAGTTTAGTTCTTGTGTATAAATTGATTCGACGGCTTCTGTGACTGTTTTTTCGCAGTTATAACATGGCATAATAATGGATAGTTTCATATCTGACATAGTCGGAAGTATATCATTTTTTTATTAATAAAAAAATTTAAAACTAAAGGTGGATTTATTATGTTTTTTTATTAAATTTTTAAAACTACGTTTAAATAATGTTATAATACCGCCATGCCACTACCAATTATTCTAGCTCACCAAGGCAAAAAAAGTATTACATTAGAACTGGTTCTAAAACAATTACGCCAATCAAATCCCACTACAAAAATTTATTTTTTAACAGATGATGAGTTTCCTAATTTAGATTTTATTTCCATTGTAAATAGTAATGAACATTCTAAATTAGCCAATGAGTTTGCAAAATCTTATACCCATATGTCGGATAAAAATGAAGAACAAACTTTATTTAACATACAACGTTGGTTCTTAATATATGATTTTATGAAAGTTCATAATATAGATAAAGCGATGATATTGAATACTAATACATTACTATACACATCTGTATCGGTAATAGAGGAAAAGGTTGAAAATCTATCCTCTTTAATTGTTCCTGAGCAAACAGCTGACTTAAGTTGGGAAGCCTCTGGACACTGCTCAATCTGGTTTCAGCATCATTTGCTACAACTCGTATCATTTATCGATATTATTTACAGTTCTAAATTATTTTTACTAAAGCGAAAATGGGATTGGCATCAAAAGCAGAATATTTCTGGCGGTATATCGGAAGAAACATTACTCTATTTATTTTATAAAGATTATCCCTCTTATTTTTACAATAGCTTAGTCATCGAAAACAATAGTTGTATGGATGTTAATATTCGTCATCATTCAGCCATTATTCAACGTGAAATAGCCGCTGAAAAAGTAAGCTTTTTGACGAATGGAGCGTTAAAAAAAATAAAGTTTAGACAAAAAAAACCGTATGGCTTAAAAGTTGTATCTAAAAATACAGTGGCTTTTCACACCATTCATTTAGGAGATAATTCTAATTACTTAATCTATCGTTTTTATACAGGACCTAAGCCAATGTTCTTTTTCTTAAAAGTGATTATTTTTTATCTTTTGGGATTGGTTAAAAAAGCTTAAATAAAGTAGATTTATAACAAATTAAAATGGTAAGATAAAATTCATGTTTAATCAAAAAAGCTATCAAAAACATATCGAATATGAAAAGAACCAAGAAAAAAGAACGGTTTCTTATGAGCAAACATTTATGTTTGATACCGTAGATTATTGGCGTCATGAACGAATGTTGGCCATTCTAAAGCCTATCATCACAGCAATTCCTACTGCATCATGGCTAACTGTTGGAGATGGCCGGTTTGGTTCAGATGCTAACTTTTTAATTAGAAATGGAGCGAAACATGTCCATGCATCAAGCATTAGTGATCAGACACTAAAAAAAGCTGCCTCAGATGGTTATATTAAAGATTTTTCAGCTCAAAATGTTGAAGATTTAACTTTTGAGGATAACGCGTTTGATTATGTGTTGTGTAAAGAAGCCTTTCATCATTTTCCACGCCCATTTCAAGGTTTATACGAGATGACTAGAGTAGCTAAAAAAGGAATTGTTCTAATCGAGCCACTAGATCCATACGTAAGTAATAATTTAATTACATTTTTTTCTAGAGAAGTTAAAGATGCACTGAAAGTGCTATTAAATAAAAAAATTGATAAAAATTGTTTTGAACAATCCGGTAATTATAAGTACATGGTTTCAGAAAGAGAAATAGAAAAATATGCTATTGCAGCAGAAGCAAAGTCAATTATATTGTCATATTTAAACGATACATTTATTGATGGTGTTCAAAGCGAAAAGGCAAATAATAAAAGTGTTTTATTTAAAAAAGTTAAAAGGAGTATTTTTAAAAAAGATCTATTATGTAAGTTAAAAATAAATTCCTATGCTATATTATGTTCAGTTATCCAGTTTTCATCAGATACAGAAGCTATTTTAGAAGCCTATAAAAAAGAGCGGTTTTCAGTAAACTGTTTACACTTACCCGTAAATCCATATTAAATATGTGTTTGCAATAAGCTTAGTCCAATAATTGTAACGACTTAAATAAACTAAATTTACCTTTTTTTTCACTAAGCTGTTTCCATGTTCCTTCTTCGATTATCTTACCCTTATCTAGTACAATAATTCGGTCAGCTTTTTTTACACTGGCCAAGCGATGCGAAATCATAATAATGGTTAGTGAACCTTTTAATTGATGAATGGTATCTTTAATAAATTCCTCTGATTCCGGATCAAGTGCACTTGTGGCTTCATCAAGTATTAAAATATCGGGTTTCTGTAATAAAGCTCTTGCAAAACATAATCGCTGTCGCTGACCACCAGAAAGCTTTGCGCCTCGGTCGCCAATAATAGTATCTAAACCATCTTTCATATTATCAATGAATTCTACACAATGAGTTTGTTTCAAAATAGTATTAAGACGTTGCTTAGACACTGACGTTATTCCCCATGTTAAGTTGGTTTTTATAGTATCATTTAGGAGTAGAATATCCTGGCTAACAACGCCAATTTTTTGACGATAACTAACATTATCATAATCTCGCAAAGGTAAATTATTCACTAAAATGTCACCTTTTGAGGGAGATAAAAGACCAATTACCAGATCAATAAGTGTTGATTTTCCTGATCCAGATGGCCCGACTAAGGCAGTAAATGTATTTTTATTAAATGATAGTGAAAGATTAGAAAGTGAAAAATTAGATTTAGTAGTGTAAGAAAAGGATACATTCTTTAATTCAATAGAGTTTGAAAGTGATTTAAATTGTTTACTACCTTGCGATTCTTTGTTTACGTCACTTTTTTGTATGAAAGAGTTTATTACATCAAGGTTTGGAAAGTAGAGCAAAAAAACCTTGATAAGATTGTTGAATAGTTTGAAATTTAGGTAACGCTCGATAAAATATAGCCAATAGTAATAAAACAGTAGAAAATTTAATATGAAAAATGACTAACGAAATATAGCATATACCAGAAAGCCCAATAGCCGAAAAAAACAAGAAAAATGAGGGTATAAGAGATTTGAAAATATTAAACTTATACTGACTTTGTGTCCATTGATGTAAATCTTGTTCAAAAACGTTAGCTAAAAATTTATCTTTTCCTGCAGATTTAACCCATTTTAATATATTAATGTAGTCATTAGTTGAAGCTGTAAAAGTATTTCTTGTTTTTTGAAATTCAACCCCAATCTTTCTACTATACCCATAAAGTAAACTAAAAAATAGATAACTAAAAAACAAAAATATCAGTACAAATAAAGTTAGTTTAAGTGATATGATCATCGATAAAATTAGATAAAATAATAACAATATGGATTCTGAAATAAATAAGAGAGTAACGCTATACAATGAAATTGAACTAATCATTTCATTAACAAACAGACTACTATAATAACCATGTTTTTTAGACTGGAAAAATTGCCACTGGATTTGAGTAATACTTTTATAGATGGAAGTTGCAAGTTGATTTGAATAATATTTTATAAGTTGATAAATGAGGATAGATTCTACAAATTTTACGACACTTTTTAGAAAAAATAACAAAATAAATAAACCAAATAAAACAACGAGGTCAGGTTTAATTTTAAAAAAAGTAATCACAGCAATAAATTGTTGTGAAATAAACGATTTTCCCTCAAAACTACGTTCATCAAAGAAAAATTCAATAATGGGAACCATCATTCCAAGACCTAAACTTTCAGTTAAACCTGAAAATAGCATCAAAAATAAAATTGCGGGAACACGTTTTGGAAATGTACTAAACATTATTTTGATAAATGAAAATAGTTGCATAGCTTGATTATAAGCTGGAAAAAAAATATTTAAAAGAAATATGATAAATAAAAAATTACATACTAAATTACTGAAAATAGATTAGTTCAATATAATTAAAAAAAAATATAATAAATCTTAAAGATCAATTAAATGGCGTTTATGAGATTCAGCATATTTCAAATTCATGATTTCGTAATTTTATTATTTTAAACAATTACTCTATAAAACTATTAAAAAATTGAAAGGCGTTACTATTTAGTAAAAGATCATACTGTTAAAAAACAGAACAAGTTTTATATCAAAAGTAATAAGATATTAAAATATATTTTTATATTCAAGTTAATAAACAATTAGATTAATGGAGAAGATTTAGAATTATTATTATTCTAGTGTTAAAATAACTACATTTCTTATGAAAAAATTAATTTTAAAATTAAAAAACAAGCTCGATAAGACAACCATTCAATTTTTTATTAAATTTTGTGTTGTTGGGTTAGGATCAACTATATTAAGTTACACCATATTCTTTTTGTTGTATTCTATAGTATCAATTCATTACATAGTAGCTTCATTAATTGGCTACATTTCAGGCTTAGCTTTTGGCTATTTTTTAAATAAGCTATGGACGTTTGGAGTTAAGAAAAACTCTGTAGGATTGGCATTAAAATATATTACAGTCTATATTTTTTCTTTGTGTTTAAGTATAGTTATACTTTATATTATGGTCGATTATGCAAAAATTGATCCATTAATATCAAATGTTTTTGTTATAATGATAAGCACATTGACAAACTTTTTTGGAGTAAAAATAATTGTCTTTAATAAATAAAGTTTTTAAATATTTAATAAACATACCGGGTAAGTTTAAGCCTATTTTTACATCAAAACTATTTTATATTGGATGTGTTATAAAACTTACATTAGCGTGTTTGTTTTCGTCTGAATATTTAACAGAGTTGTTTATTCCATTTGTTACACAGTTTTTATCAAACCCTGACCAAAATCCTTATATTGCATTTGTTAATAATGGATTAAGTAGGTCTTTTCCTTATCCACCATTAATGCTTTACATTGTTGCTAGCGGAAAAGCGTTTCTAGGTAACACCTTACTAGGACTACCTTTGCCCAATCCGGATATTCTTAGTTTAAGATTACCTTTGTTTATTGCTGACATATTACTTTTATATACGATGACTAAAATGTCGATAAATCATACTAGAAAGTTCATGCTATATTATTGGTTAAATCCAATTTTAATTTATATTACTTATATTCATGGCCAATTAGATGTAATTCCAATTTGTTTTTTATTTATGGCAACTTATGTTATGTATAAAAATCAATTTAATTTTTCAGCGATTCTACTTGCTTTAGGCTGCTGTACAAAAACACATTTAATTCTAGTATTTCCACTTTTTTTAATGTTAATTCCAAAATCTCAAAAATATTTACAGCAAATGGCCTCATTTATAGTTATATTCTTTGCCATTTTAATTGTTGGAAATGTACCATTTATGAGTCCGGAATTTATAAAAATGGTTTATCAAAATGCTGAGCAATCAAAACTATTATCTATTCATTTTAATTTAATGAAAGAATTAACATTTTACTTAATACCAGCCATAATTTTGTTACTTTATTTACGGTTTTACACATTGAAAACAAAAGGTAGGGAAGTGTTCTGTGCTTTTTTAGTTTTTTGTTATGCAGCTTTATTGCTTTTTATTCCTCCTATGCAAGGGTGGTATTATTGGATTATTCCATTCTTAATAATTACGTGTGTTCACAATAAATTAAAAACGTCGTTTATTTTAAATGGGTTAAGTATTTCTTATTTTATATATTTTTTATTTTCACCTCAGTCTGATTACTTTCAAATTTTTCAATTTATAAATAGTGATATTTTTAATTTGCCAATTCCGTTAACACTATTACAAACGTATCTAAATTTTGATATTTCCATAATAGGAAATATTTCATTTACATTGTTACAAACACTATTACTAGCCATTTGCATTTGGATTTACTACGTTATTACACATAATTTCTTATATAACAAAATGTCTTCACATCCATTTTTAATTGGTATTTCTGGTGATTCTGCAACAGGAAAAACAACCTTAGCTGAACTTTTCACTTTGATTTTTGGAAAGGTTCAAGCCACAACAATTCATGGTGACGATCTACATTTATGGGAAAGAGGTAACGAAAACTGGGATAAAGTGACGCATTTAAATCCAAAGGCCAATAATCTATATCATGAAGTATCAACAATTGAAAACTTAATAGCAGGTAAAGAAATTAAGCGAAAACATTATAATCATGATACTGGGAAATTTAATGATCCTGAAATAATATATCCTCGAAATATAATGGTTTTTGAAGGTCTGCACACATTTTTCTTGAAAAGTTTTTCTGAAAAATTCGATTTAAAAGTATTTATGAAACCCAATGAAATACTTCGAAAGCATTGGAAGTTATTACGTGACTCTAAAAGAAGAAGCCAAACTCAAAAAAGAATTATGTCATTAATCGAAAAAAGAAGAAAAGATGCAGAAAAATATATCTATCAGCAAGAATTAAAATCAGATCTAATTATTTCATGGCAACCATACAAAAAAATTGAAAAACCAGGTTCGAAAGCAAAAGTAAAAACATATTTAGTAATTCGGCTAAGTAACCATATAAATATTAATAGATTTTTGGATCAAATGAATCAATTTTCAAAAGCATCAATTAAGCACGAATATATTAGTAACGATAAACAAGAATGTATTATTAAAACAACATCAAGTAAAGATCAAATTGACAAGGTAGTAACATTTTATGAAGATCAGTTATACCATTTAGGTTTATTTAAACCCACTTGGAAAGAGGGATTAGATGGTATTCTTCAGCTATTATTGTGTGAAGTTATGTTAGAAATCGTTCAAAATCATTAAAAATGAGCGATGGTTTAAGTACGTTTATAAAGTTTAGTCATTTAATTGGAAAAAGAGCTGATTTCGTTCAAGGTGCAGGGGGAAACATTTCTTTAAAAGATGATAAAGGTGTAATGCTAATAAAAGCATCTGGTTCAGAATTGAATCAAATCTCTAAAACAACAGGAATTGCTTACTTAGCCTATAAAAATTATACCGATAAGTTATTAGAATGTAATACTGAAGCTGAATATAATCGTTTAACGGAAAGCCAGACAAAAAAAAACTACTCTCAAGAAAAAGCATCAATGGAAGTGGGCTTTCATGCAGTTTTAGACAAGGCTGTGATCCATACACATAACGTATATGCAAATATTTTTTTATGTTCAAAAAAGGGGACAACTCTAATCAAAGAGTCTTTCCCGGAAGCGTCGTTAATAGAATATGTGACACCTGGATTAGACCTATCTCAGGATGTTTTTTTGGAATCAAAAAAAAGTAAAGATGAAACTAAACTATTTTTCTTGAAAAACCATGGCCTCATTATTTCTACAACATCTTTAGAAAAAGCCTATAAAATGCATCAAAAGATTACAGTTTTTTTACAAAAAGAATTAAATAGTAAAGAGTTTCCAAGTATCAAAGTAGTAGAAGACGGTACTGAATTTGTAGGCAAAACAGTTTTTTTAACCGAATTAATTCAAGAATATGGATTAGATAAAATTTCTACTCAGTTTCTATTTCCAGATCAAGCTATTTATTTTTTACATCACAACATAATATTTTCCAGAAATGAAAGGCGTTATAAAACAAAAAAGCAAGCTTTAGCAAGTGAAAATCTATTATTAGCTTATTATTATATTTTAAATTGGATTGATAAAAAAAATTGGGAGCCTTGTTTTTTAAATTCTAAGCAAGTAGCTACTATTATGAACTTAACGAACGAAAAATTTAGACAAGAAAAAATGAGATGAATAAAAAGTTTAAACAGATAATGTTAAAAAAAGTTAAAGTATGAAAATAGTTATACCTATGACAGGAATCGGCAATCGCTTTGTCCAGGCCGGTTATAAAACATTGAAACCTTTAATTAAAATTCATGAAAAAACCATGATCGAGTGGGTCATTAGATTATTTCCAAACGAAAGCGATTTCATTTTTATTTGCCGAGAGGATCATTTAAAAACAACAAACTTAAAAGCTATTTTAAAAAAAGCAGCACCTACAGGAAAACTACTAGCCATTGATGGTCATAAAAAAGGCCCTGTGTATGCGGTTAAGCAAGTCTACGATCATATCCCTGATAACGAGGCCGTTATCGTAAATTACTGTGATTATTTTATGAATTGGGATTATCTTGATTTTAAAGCGCATATCGAGCAGCATAATCCTGCTGGATCCATCGTATGTTATCAGGGCTTTCATCCTCATTTATTGTATCCTGAAAATGTGTACGCCGGTTGCCTTACCGATGATAGAGGCTATTTAACACAAATCAAAGAAAAGCATTCGTTCACGATAGATAAAACAAAATCACTACATTCAGCCGGTTTATATTACTTTCAATCGGGTCAGCTAATGAAGCAAAGTTTTGATTGGTTAATGCAAGAAGATCTAGATATAAATGGCGAATATTATGTCAGCATGGTCTACGATTATTTGTTAGAAAAAAAGTTGCCTGTTAGTGTTTATAATAACGTACCTCATTTTTGTCAGTGGGGGACGCCTCAAGATTTAGAAGAATATTGTTATTGGAATGTTTGAAATGCTTCAAAAAAGTTATCATTTTTTTAAAAAGCAATTTGAGTCATTTACCTTGACCGACAAAATTATGGTGGCTTTATTATTGGCATTAAATACATTATTTTGTGTGTTAAAATCGAGTCCTATCACAATAAGTTTTTATGAGATGGATAGTTATTCGTTTTTACAAAAGTTAATCACGATGTACGAAGGTATTATAGAGTTTAATCCAGTTAAACATTTTTCATATGGCTATTACAATTACGGCTATGCTTATTTTCTAGAATTATTAGTACTATCGTTTCCATTTTTGGCCACTAAGCAATACGCTGTAGTCGTGTTTATAGGTCGTTTTATCTCAGTCTGCGCCATGGTTGGGTCAGTTATCTTAATGCAGCGTATACTTCATTCAATCCTTAAGCCTATTATTGTTACTTTGGTTTTAGCTACATTAATATTAAACACCTTATTTTTTATGCCCAGTATTTTATTTTATCCGGATTGGATAATGGCATTTTTTGTAATCTTAGCGCTTTATTACCAATTAAAAGAAGCTAAAGTAAATTCGAAACTATTTTGGATATCATTGGCTAGTTTTGGATTAGCTGTAGGAATAAAGTTTCAGGCACTTATATATGCTCCATTTTTGATAGGTTTAGTCAGTTGGAAGTGTTGGAATGAAGCAACATCTTTGAAAACGTTTTTAAAGTCATTAACAATAGTTGCTATAAAAGTATTTTTTTTATGGAGTGCCTTGTTTATATTAATTAATCCATTTGTTCTTCATCCAAAAGGGCTAGTGGCATTTAGTCATCGTTTTGAAGAAAATATAACAAGGTCAGATAAGTCTATTTATGTTCTACTCTCTATAGTTATTCTACCTATATTTTATTATGCGTTTTATACGTTAAAAAAACAGAAAGTTTCTGTGACAAAACATAGTATGTTAGGCTTATCAGTTCTACTTTATTGTTTTTATCAAGTAAATCATTATTTTGTTACCAAATATAATATAGTCTTATTATTTTTGAGTATTCTGATAATCGCAATATTATTAAAAGAGTATAAGGTAATATTTCAAAAAATTATTCTTACGGTGTTATGTTTATTCACTTTTAGTTTAAATATTAACTATATAAAAGAGTCGATTAATCAAAAAGTATTCTTCAAAAATAATACAAAACTTGATCAAATTACAGACATTACTAAAATAGTCGCCACTGACATTTCACCATCGGACCATATTTTAATGACAGCGGGAACGCCCATTAATTATTTAGAGCTTGGGTTGCCGTTAACCCATATCCATTTTGTAATGGGTAGCTTTTTACCTTACCATATTGAAGAAGCTGCTTTTTATGGGAAATGGAAAAAGTTTGATCTTAAAAATAATCCTAATATTAAGCCGTTTCGAGAAAAAAAATATATTATCATAAATAAACAAGATCAAATTTTTACGAATAAAGATAATAGTAGCTATAAAAAAACAACTGAAACATTAACCCAATTGCGTCAAAGTAAATGGAATTATGGTACTATTTATGAAACTTCTGAGATAATAATTTTTAAGAATAAAGGACCATTAAAATGACAACACAAACGGCAATAGTAATCCCAATGGCAGGCTTAGGCCAGCGTTTCGTTGATGCTGGTTATGAAACAATCAAACCTTTGTTACCAATTAAGACAGTATCTAATAAAGACTACCCAATGGTAGTTGCTGCAACAATGCAGCTTTATCCTTCACTACCAGCCGTTACGCCTATCCATTTTGTTGTAAGAGACCATACTGATTTCGATGGTTGTGAAAAGGAAATTAAGCAGTTTTTTCCTCAGGCAAAGTTTCTAAGCCTATCAAAATTAACTGAAGGTCAGGCCATTACGGCCTTAAAAGCAGTTAACAATTGTAACCCTGAACAACCTGTGTTAATCGGGGCTTGTGATAATGGAATGCTTTACAGTGAAGATGAGTTAAAGCAAAAAATGCAAGAATTTGATGCAATAGTCTGGACGTTTAAAGGTCATTCTAGTGTATTAGAAAACCCTAATGGTTATGGATGGGTTAAATGTAATCAGCAAGGTATCGTCGAATATGTATCTGTAAAAAAATCAATATCTGATAACCCATTAAGTGACCATGCAATTGTAGGCGCATTTTGGTTTAAGTCAGCCGATTTATATGCCCAGGCCACAGCGCGGTTAGTTGAGCAAAACGATCGAATCAATAATGAGTTTTATATTGATAGTGTATTAAATCATGTAATTGAGTTAGGAAAGCGAGTTACTGTATTAAAAGTAGAGCGCTATTTTTGTTGGGGAACACCACAGCAATATGAAGATTACCAAAAAACAGCATCATATTGGCAAGCGTTTAAGGACGATATTTTATTGAACCAATGACCACATTATCGCTAATCATTCCAAGTTATAACGAAGTAGAAAATTTAATGATTTTAGAAAAAAAATTAGCTAAAGTATTTGCTAACAAAAATGATATTGAAATTATAATTGTAGATAATGGATCGCAGGATGATACCCCAAAAGTTTTAGAAAAAATTATCAAAAAGACAACATTAAAAACATTACGTTCGATAAGAGTGGATCAAAATAAAGGATATGGTTTTGGTATTTTGGCTGGCTGCGACGCTGCAAAAGGAGATTTAATAGCATGGACTCATGCAGATTTACAAACAGACCCTGCCGATATATTGGTAGCTTTAGACTGTTTTGAAACAGCTAAAGAACCTTTAACGTTTGTTAAAGGAAAACGAAAAAAAAGACCCTTGTTAGATACCTTTTTTACAATAGGAATGCAATATTATGCATCACTTATTTTAGGTGTGGCATTAAATGATATTAATGCGCAGCCTAAATTATTTTCGAGAGAGTTTTACAATAACTATATTTTAGGTCAAGCGCCTCATGATTTTTCATTAGATTTGTATGCTTTATATTGTGCTCAAAAAAATAATTATACGATTTTAACAATACCTGTAGTATTTTCAGATCGTATCTATGGAGAAGCAAAAGGTGGTGGAAGTTTAAAAACAAAATATAAATTAATTAAACGGACATTTGCATATATTCATGAATTAGCAAAAACATTAAACCGTGATAAAAGAGGGTAATCATGCAAATAATTGAACATCGTATAAATTCCATTGAAAAGCTCAAAAAAATACCATTCAATCATGGTGTTGAAATTGATGTTAGGTATCATGATGACAAACTCATCCTTCATCATGACCCATTTAATCACCATAGAGAAAAAATAGAATATTTAGAGCCTTTTTTAGAAGCTTATTCATTATCTGGTCCATTAATATTAAATATAAAAACAGAAGGAATAGAACAAGCCTGTATCGACTTAATGCAAAAACATAAAATCGTTAATTGGTTTTTTCTTGATTTATCAATGCCATACTTTATCAAATATGCGAGAGCGGCTAAAGCCAATCAAATTGATGGGTTTGGTCCAGATAATTTAGCAACTCGATTTTCAGAGTTTGAGCCTATTGAATATGCACTAAGCTTTAAAGGTATGGCAAATTGGTTGTGGGTTGATTATTTTACAAAATATCCAGTTTCAGATAGTAAACTGAGCTTATTAACAACCCATTTTAAATTATGTCTTGTATCACCCGAATTACAAGGACATACTGAATCTACTGTAAGAAAGCTTAAAAAAAGTACGCAATCTCAGCCTATTTCTGCAGTGTGTACGAAGTATCCAAGCCTTTGGAAATAAGAACTCTTATTTTGATTTAAGCCAAAATCTAAATGTTGAAATAGTAAGCCATTTACGAAGCCACTTTCCAAGATAGCGGCGTAGAAGTCTAGGAATGAGGATAATGAGAGTAAAAAAAGAGTAGCGTTCTAAGATAAGTGCCAGGTGTTCAATAAGCTGTTGTAAGATAGTATGATCTGAAAACCCTCCAGCTTTAAAGTAAACAATATCTTTATTGATATAAAAAATAGCAGCCTCGTCTATGCCATGTAAAATATCCATTACCCAATTTAAATCTCCTTGATAGCGCAAATCATTTCTATAACTAGGACATTTTTCACGTCGAATAAACATTGCTTGATGACATGCTATCATGCCTTTAGCAATACTTTTCTTGGTTAACGTTTCGGCTTTTAAGTAGCGAACTTTTTGTTCTGTTTCTGTAAGGAGAAACATATCGCCATAAACAAACGATTTTTGTGTTAAGTCATTCGAAAAGATAGTAGCTAAGCGATCTTGGTCAACATAAAAATCACCGGCATTTAAAAAGGTAATCCAATCTCCTTTAGCAGCCTTGATACCTTTATTCATTGCATCGTAAATTCCGTTATCAGGTTCAGAAACTGTATATGAAACAATATCATTATAGTCTTTTATGATATCAAGTGTTCCATCTGTAGATCCTCCATCAATAATAATAAGTTCAAAGTCGGTAAACTGTTGCTGCTTGAGTTCTTCTAAAGTTTTGTGTAGATCAGTTTTTGCATTATAGACAACAGTGATAATACTAAGTGTAGGCATTTATATATTAATTTGCTGACGGATGATGTAATGAGGGCGTTGTTTTTGGTATGTATAAATTCGCCTAAGGTATTCACCAATCAGGCCTA
This sequence comes from Rickettsiales bacterium, assembly GCA_002690645.1. GTDB lineage: Bacteria > Margulisbacteria > Marinamargulisbacteria. The sequence continues at coordinate 7,051 of NZFK01000012.1, read as the reverse complement.
AACAAAGTAAATTTAAACTACCTAAAAGTAAGATAGCAACCATAATCGATGCGTATCCAGGGACAGTTTGGTTTAAAAAATAAGCATAAATAATATAGAAGGTATAAAAAAAGGTGAATATACTACTTAAAATACCTAGAAAAATCGAAATACGTAGAGGTATTGCAGAAAAAGAAATTATAGAATCAATAGCTAATTTAGCCATCTTAAAAAAAGAAAATTTTGTTTTCCCAGATAAGCGTTTGGCTCGATGAAATGTAATAATGGTTTGTTTAAATCCTACCCAAGGTACCAATCCTCGATAAAATAAATCACGTTCATTACAGTTTTTTAAAACTGATACAACTTCTTTCGACATTAGACGGAAGTCGCCGACACCGTTAGGAATAGAAATACCTGATAAGAGATTAAAAAAACGATAAAATACAAAAGACGTAAGTTTTTTAAAGATATTTTCACCTTTTCGTGAGATCCGTCTAGCATGGACGACATCAAAACCTTTTTTAAAGGCTTTATACAAATCATTAAAAACCTCTGGTGGGTCTTGAAGATCGGCATCTAAAATTATGACAGCATCACCATTAGCATGGTCAAGACCTGCTTTTATTGCAATTTGTTGACCAAAGTTTTTTGAAAAAGATAACAGTTTGACTCGTGAATCTTTTTTAGCCAATGCAGATATAAGATCGGCACTTTTATCGTTAGATCCGTCATCAACGAAAAGGGCTTCCCAGTCTGTTCCTTTAATTTGATGTTCGACAAGTTTTTCATAAAGAGCAGCGATATTTGTAGATTCATTATATGTCGGTATAATGTAAGTGAGTAAATCTACTTTTGGCATAGTAATCCTCTATAAAAAAGGGCTTTTAAAAAATGTTTAATATTAAGAAAATTTTTAATCATTTGATATACATCATCATACCATTGACCTATGTAGGATTACAGCTCATTTTTTTAGATCAATATCCCCATGTTTTAGTTGATGAACCTTGGTATTCTAGTACAGCGTTCAATATTGGATTTAATGGCCAAATAAATAACTCACTTGTTGGTTGGCGAGGTGCTGAGGAACTATTTTTTTATCCTCTGCTATTGGCTCAATGGTTTAAAGTGTTTGGAGTAGGGTTGATTCAAGCCCGTTTATTTAGTGTGTTTGTTGGTTTAGGAATAGTCTATTTATTTAGTGCAATTTTACAACAATTAAAAGTATCAAAAGCTATCATTGTTCTATCGACGATAATATTGGTTTTTTCGAATACATTTTATATTTTAGCGCGCAGAGCAAGGCCAGAGATTTTATTATTATTCATAGTTTTGGTGGCAATATTTTTATATTTAAAATATCAAAAAGATAAAAAAAATATTTTTTGTTTAGGGCTTGGATTAGTGTTGGCTTTAGGTTTTTGGACTCACCCCAACTTGGCTATTATGTTATTGGTTGTAACGATAGCTTTTGTGGCGTACCAATTAAAAAATAAACAGTTCAAGCCAATTATTTATTTAATAGCAGGTGAAAGTATTATTTTTGGAATAGGTATCTTAGGTTGGATTTTTTTTCGAGAGGAAACACTTATCCAATGTATCCAGCAATTAACTCAAAGTGGAAGGGTGGGCACAAAAACATTGTTTTTCAGTAACTTTCTAGGTTTTATTCAAACATATTCATTTGGGATAAAACGCGCATTTATTACGTTGTTTGAATGTTGTTTTTTAATAATTCCCATTATCGTTTTAAAAGATAAAACCACAAAGAGTATTGCTGGAATAGCATTGATTGTCTTTTTAGGTTTAATGACGTTTTTCACCCCATTTAATCGTTCAATGTTTGGACTGTTTAGTCTGCTATCAATTTTATTTTTTGGACTTTTATTTGAACAGCTAAAAGTAAATAAGATGTTACGTTGGCTAATGTTGGTGGTTGGGCTAATTTATTTTACAAATAGTTTTGCTGGGGAGATTTATATTTTATCGAAAGCTAGAAACAATACATCATTTAGTAAACTTTCAAGTTATCTAGGCACTATTCCTAATAGTGATGAAGCAAAAGTTATTGGTCCGATTGAGTTATGGTATGCATTACCGTTGACCAATTATATTTCTCATAATAATCAACATCTTTGGACACGTTACGATAAAGAGCAATTTGATTATATTATTGTAAGAGATTATGACGGCGATATATCACCCACGGCATTAACTAAAGAATCAATTTACACTGGATATACACAAGGTTATCAAAAATTAAATCAACGTTTAATTGACGATAAGCGATATAGAAAACAAAATACAAAAAACTTTCCTGGTTTTGGGAAAGTATCTATATGGTCTAAGCAGTAACGTTATTTGCTTTTTTAAAAATGGAAATGATAGATGATCCATAAAGATGTTTTGGTGTTAAGCAAAATTCGAGATAACAATACAAACTAACTAAAGAGTGAAAAACTTTGGATAATCCTTTTGGTGCTTTATGATCTGATTGCCGTTTTTTGAGCAGTTTAATAGGGATATAAAGTAAATTAAAAAAGTAACGTTGATAAGGAATATGTAATTTCGTTTTCTGAGCAAGATCTGTCAGCATCTCAAAATCATAACGTCTAAAATGCTGATTAAAGTCATCGTGACTAGACCAGAGTTCTTGTCTGGCAGGAACGGTAATTATGATGGTATCAACATTTTTAAAGTGTGTTAAAAGTGTATTGATAAACTCTGTTGGGTTTTCAAGGTGTTCAATGACATCTAGTAATAATAATGTCTGATAAGATTCTTTATCTAATAATTCTTGAGCAGCTTTTCCTGTGATAATATTTTTTTCTAAGCCAGCTAAAGGTGTTACAGGGGCAAGTTCAACTCCAAATATATTCATTTGTTGAGCTAATAAATAGTTTAATACAATGCCTTTACCGCATCCAACATCAAGAAGTTTAGTTGTATCTAATTTAAATTTATAAATAATATGTTCAATTATTTTATGACGTGTTTTATGCCAAAAGTGGTTTTCTATCCCGCTTGGATACAACATATCATATTGATACTGTTTAAACTCGGTTTGTTTATTAATTTGGTAGTCCTTCACTAGAAACTATCATAATTATGATCGGATCATTCTAAATGTCAATAAAAATGAACATGCTAGTCTCAATAAGGTGATTGGTGTTATACTCTCAGGCATGATTAACCCTGGTTTAATTAAATCAATATGTGAAGATGCATCTGAAGCGATAATGGATGTCTACGAAAAAGATTATACAGTAACATTCAAAGACGATAATTCTCCATTTACAGCCGCTGATCAAGAGTCAAATGAGATTATTATGCGTTTATTAAAAAAACATTATCCTGAAATCCCTATCATTTCAGAGGAAATGGTGAAGCAAGTCGATTATGAAACTAGAAAAAATTGGTCAAAGTTTTGGTTAGTTGACCCGTTAGATGGCTCAAAAGAGTTTATAAAAAAAAATGATCAATTTTGTGTGATTATCAGTTTAATTGAACATAATGAACCTGTGTTTGGAATGATGTATTCCCCAGTTAGTAAAGAAACATACTATGCCATAAAAGGACAAGGTGCTTATAAGATAGTGGGAGAACGAAATAGCAGTTTACCGTTAGAAAAAAGTCCGAAAGGGCAGGTAAATATTATTGGAAGTTTGTCGCACTCATCGCCAGAGTTTGATGATTTTATTAAGCAACAAGAATCAACTGGAAAAAAAACACATGTTGTACAAATTGGGTCAGGTTTAAAGTTTTGTCATGTAGCAGAAGGAAAAGCCGATATCTATCCACGTTTTGTACCGACCATGGAATGGGATACGGCGGCAGGCCAGTTATTGGTTGAAGAATGTGGTAAAAAGATGATCGATAATCAAACTCAAAAGCGAATGACATATAATAAAGTGTCGTTAAAAAACAATGGCTTTATTGTTTCTTGAGAAGAGATTACGAAATAGCAACATACAATATTGAAATATTTACTATTCAAATATTTTTTTCAACAACAAGCCCCTTTCAAGACGTACTTTTTACAGATCAGTAAATTCCAATAGTGAAACAAATAACAGATAAGGTATTCCATACAATTACAATATACATTTAAAGAGTAATAAACCACAGCCTAATAAAATATATTTAAAGAGTATAAATTAAAGATCTTTCCCGTAAAACTCTTCACCAAAGCGAATAACATTTCGGTCTGTTTTCTTACGCCATTGATTGGTATCCCGTAANGAATAAATGCAGCCACAGTATTCTTGTTTATAGAAATTTTCTTCTTTAGAGATTTGGTACATCCGAGCAGATCCACCTTTTTTACGCCAATTAAATGTCCAGTAAGAAATACCCTCATAATGACTCGCTGCACGGATACCACAATCATTAATTTGATTCATATCTTTCCAACGAGAAATACCTAAGCTAGATGTAATAACCGGAAATCCATGTTCCTTAGCGTATAAAGCAGTTCGTTCAAAACGCATATCAAAACAAGCTGTACAACGAACCCCCCGTTCAGGCTCCATTTCCATTCCTTTGGTACGAGCAAACCAGTTATCGGTATCGTAATCAAGATCAATAAATTCAATGTNATGTTTTTCACAAAANCGAATATTTTCATTTTTGCGTATCTCGTATTCTTTTTTAGGGTGAATATTAGGGTTGTAAAATAAAAGTGAAAAATTAATATCAGAAAATTTTAAAGCTTCAATTAATTCGCCCGAGCAAGGAGCACAACAAGAGTGCATTAAAACAGGTGCGCCGTCTATTAAAGGTTCAATTTTTTCTCGTTCAGTTTTTGTCATGGATTAAGTATAAAAGAAAGCAAAGGNCTTGCAAAGATTAAAGCAGGGGNCTTGGGGGTGCAACTCCCCAAAAAAAGTAAGGAAAAANCNAACCCAAAAAGCAGGGGTCTTNGGGGTGCAACTCCCCAAAAAAAGTAAGGAAAAAGCAAACCCAAAAAGCAGGGGCCTTGGGGGTGCAACTCCCCAAAAAAAGTAAGGAAAAAGCAAACCCAAAGCAGGGGTCTTGGGGGTGCAACTCCCCAAGAAAAGTAAGGAAAAAAAATTAGCCCCCCGAAAAACCAAAAGTGCATCAACGCGCACATTTAGCAGAGATCCAGGCTGAAAATTCACTTGGAGCTTGTTTGAGTAGTGAAACTACGAGTTGCGAAAAGTGAACGAGAAGGCTGGATTGGAGCTAAACGAAAGCGTTGTACTAAACGTCCCAAAGCGTTTTTTTTGCATGTGTTTTTTTGTCGCAACAAAAAAATGATGTCGGGGGTCTTGGGGGAAGACTTCCCCAAGTAAAATCAAGTAAAATAAAGTAAAATCAAGTAAAGAAAAATAAAAAAATAACAAAACCCTAATTACAAATATTATTTACAAAACACATCAACATCATCATCTACCATTTGTTTACCTATGGCATTAATTCGTTTAACAAAAGCGTTTATTTTTGCAGAGCTTTGCTTCATATCATTAATAAACAAACAATCGTTTTTACAGTCATATTTAATAACTTTTTGTTCGTTCTTATCATAATGTGTGATAATAAATTCATCAAATTCAATAGTAAAAATGAAATAAGGTTTAATATTTTTTTTCCGTTTCATATCAGTAATAGTCACTTTAACGTACCCATCAGTCAGCATAGATCGACAAACGTTTCTAAAATCATTTTTTTCTCTAGGCACTTCTTTTTTAGGAGTTTGTTCTCTAGCAACTAAATTTGGATCTTTAAATAAGCTCCCATATTTTTTTTTCGCTACAATTTTCCTTTCATTTATATTAATTTCTTCCATAAATATTACTTACCCCATTTTTGGTCATTTTTAAACATAACAAAACTCAAAATAGTTTTTATTAATAAAAATAATAACTAAAACAAATCATAGTCATCCAAAATGACAAACTTTGTCATTAAAAAACAGGTCAATTAGATGTTTAAATTAGCACTTTTTTGGGTAAAAAAATAACATATGAAAAAAATGAAAGAGCACGTAAGGTGTTCTAGGGGTGAAGATTAATGAGTTTAAATTTTGGGTCTGTTCTTACTCCAGGAATTAGAAAGGTAAGATTTAACAGCAATACCTGGGGATCTAGCATGTCACCTAGTGGTAAAAAAAAATATGGAGAAAGGTTTCAAAACGCGCTTTCTTCTGCTGCCAAAGATAATCTAAATACAATGATTAGGAATAAGGATTCAGGTATACAAAAAACAGGAAATAGCTATTCAATAAAATTAGAGAATTTAATTAAAATGAAACCAAATGGGTGGGGCACTTTAAGCATTGATAAGGATCAACAGAATAAATTAAAAGAATTTGTAGATACAATCGGTGATGTTAGTGGTGATTTTCAAATTCCATTGAGTGCAGATGATAATGGACGTCCTTTTGTAAATATTGATGAAACCAAAAAAGCAATACTTATCGACAAGATCAAAACAGAACTTCCACCTAAAGAAGGTACTAGTTATGAGTTCATGAAACAAAGTGAAAATAGTAAAGAAATTTTTATGTTATGTAAAGTTGATAAATCCGGCGGCGATAATATAGAAATATTAACACCCTTAAATTTAAAACAAACAAATCTAGAAAAAGAACCCGATCTAATAAAAACCGTTAAAACTAACCTTGAAAAAACTCAGGTTAATGAGACTGTTAAAGATAAGCTTAAAGAAACAGTAGAAGAAGTAAAAAATGTTAAAGAAGTAAAAAATGTTAAATTGGATTACAACACAATCACTAAAAAGTTAACAATAAAACATAATAATTTGACCTTGTATATGGTAAACGTGCCTGAAGATAATCTTGGAACAGAAGACTTTAATAATCGTATAAAAGACCTCATCTTCTTACAAGAAAACGTACAAATAAACAACATTTCACCTACTCAAAACGCGTTATCTTACGATTGTGAAAAAAAAGAGATTAATGGTCATATTGAATCAAATCAAATAAGTAAAATTACTGAACAAATTCAAAAATATTCAGGTGCGATAAATACACAAAAAGGTGATAAATTTATATACAATAATGATTATGATACGTTAGTAATTA
>NZFK01000011.1 GCA_002690645.1 Rickettsiales bacterium | reverse complement strand
ATAAATGATTATGCTTTAAAAGATCAATCATCGCTGCCTCAACATCTTCTGCAGGTAATCGACCTTGTGTATCAGCTAAATGAAGTGGAACCAATGTATGTTTATCAAATAAAGATTGATCAACATTATTTGTACTAATAAGGTTATAATAATCTTTTTCAAGCTCTTCAAGTAGCATTAACTCAGATCTAAATTCTTTACCCAAATCAACAGAAGACGTATTTTTCCAACCTTTATGTGTTAAATATAATTNTGCATTAGTAACTGGGTTATTACCACCAAAAATAGGNTTTTCAAAAAACTGCTTCTTATAATGTTTTATAGATTCAGAATCAGAACGATCTTGATTTTCTAAAATTTTTCTACCCGCCAAAGCTTGCGAAAGTGATTTTAAAAGAGTTGCTTTTTCCTCCATCTTTAATAAAAGGTTAGAACTCTTCTTTGATGGGTTTTGAGTTAAAGCAAGTTTAACACCATGCAAATAATCCATAAAAATACCATAAAAAATAATCTGTGGTCGATTAGGATTCCGATCCGATTCTTTCGCAACCCAATTTTTAAATTCTATATTTTGTCCAGTTTTTAAAAACATTTCCGCATTATTAAATATTGTCGTTTTAACTGAATGAAGACGAGTTACTTCATCAGAGACTGTAGGTTGATTAGAGGACACAGGATGACAAGGATGAGCTGTAAAAACAGGAGAAACTGTAACCCCAGGATTCTTTATAAATCCCTGAGCTTGAGAAACTGTAAAGTAATTTCTTTTATTAGAATAATTTTTCATAGAATTTAATAATCCGGCAGTAACAGATGGATTATTATTGCGTAGAATTTTTAAACCTTGAAACCCTAAAGCAGTTAAAGAACTCATAATTTTTCTCCTCTACGATGTACATTTTAAAACTATATTAAAGATAACAACTCAAAATTCTACATCAACATTTTTATTGAAATTAAATAAAATTATAATAAAAAAAAAACATTAAAACAATTAAAGATATAAATTGATAGAAAATTTATAAATAAAGATCAGAAACAAAATTTATTTATATTGTTTGAAATTATCTTCATTTAAAAGGTCAATCTTTGACCCCTTTTCGTTTAAGGAAATCGCTTTTTTAAGTTTTGATCCAGCATTTTCACCAACAACCAAGACATCTAACGATTTAGAAACAGCTTTGACNACTTTACCACCTTGTTCTTTTACAAATTGTTCTGCCTCTAATCGTGATAAATTTTGCAAGGTTCCAGTGAATAAAACTGTTTTACCTACAAAAACACCATCNTTTTGANTAGACTCNACAGGNTTTATTATCATTCCCAAATGNAATAAATCTTTTATGAGTTGTTTAAATAAAGATGATTGAATTGTATTGATTAAAGAGTCTGCCATCTTAGGGCCTACCCCATGTATAGATTCAAATTCCTCTTTAGTAGCTATTAACAACCGATCAAGTGTCTTAAATTCTTCAGAAATCAATAATGCCCCATTTTCACCAACAAAAGGAATNCCTAAGGCATAAAAAAAGCGTGTNAAAGAAACCGTTTTACTACTTTCAATNGCATTTAATAAATTTNTAACCGANTTATCAGCCATNCGTTCTAACTTNATAAGCCTNTCNTAAGTTAAGCGGTAAATATCGGCAATTGAAGTCAATATACCTAAATCTACAAATTGCTCAATTTGTTGTTTACCCAAGCCATCAATAGTCATCGCTTTACGAGANACAAAGTGAATTAAACGACCCTTTATTTGTGCNCTACAATGGTAATTTATACAACGATAGGCAACCTCATTATCAGGTTTAAAAATGGTTGCNGCACAGACAGGACAATCTGTAGGCATTCTAAATAACTGACTTGATTCATATGTCTTATGAACACTCACNACAGCAGGAATAACATCACCCGCCCTTTCAATAACAACATCATCACCAATTTTAACGCCTTTTCGTTCTAAATCTTCCAAATTATGTAAAGTTGCACGTTGAACCTTAACACCATCAATTAAAATAGGTTTAAGTTCTGCAACAGGAGTTACAACACCTGTCCGTCCAACTTGTACAGTTATATCAAGTAAGTTTGTTATAGCCTGCTTCGCTTTAAATTTATAAGCTGTAGCCCACCGTGGTGCTTTTGTNGTGAAGCCTAACTGTTGTTGCAATGGGAATGAATTGACCTTTATTACAGCACCATCAATCTCATAATCATAGTCATCACGNTGATCCAAAATTGCTAAACAAGCGTCATAAATAGCATCTACGTTATGACATACTGTTGGTGAAGGCAGCACTGGAAACCCTAATGTTTTTAAATGCTCAAGCATGTGTGAATGAGTACGAATCANCCCATCTTTTGCTGGCATNCCTTGATAAATGAAAATATCTANTTGACGTTTTGCTGCAATTTTAGGATCTAATTGCCTTAAAGCNCCCGCCGCCGTATTTCTCGGATTAGAAAAATCACCTTTCAATGTGGAAAAAANAGACTTTTTNAAATACACTTCCCCCCTAACTTCAATTGTTTCNGTTTCTTTCAANTGCATAGGCAACGAGCGAATAGTCTTCAAATTTGATGTCACATTTTCACCAGTTTTNCCNTCACCTCTGGTTGCTCCAACTTTAAAAATTCCATTTTCNTAATGACATGCCACAGCTAAACCATCAATTTTAGTTTCAACTGTCATTTCAGGAAATTCAGCTTGATTTTCTTTACTTAAACGATCACAAAATTGCTCTAAATCAGCTTTATCAAAAACATTGCCTAAAGAGGGCAAAACTGAACTATGTTGAAAAGACTCAAAGAAATCTAAAGGTTTATCACCAATNCGTTGGGTTGGTGATGACGGATCAATCATTAANGGATTTAATTCCTCANATTTNACTACTTTCTGATAAAGAACATCATATTCACTATCAGATACTTTAGGGTTATCTAATACATAGTAATAATGAGCAAGTTGATTCAGCTGCTTTACTAAATTTTGATATTCTTGAAAGTTCATCCAATTACAGTTCTAGAAATCCATTGTGTTACATACATTATATAGTGCGTCATTGGCTTCAATAACAATTGAGCAATAATTAAAGTTCCTAACATTTTTCCACACTGGAGAAAAAANACAACNGANCGTACATCATTTTCTGATCGCTCTCCATTTACAGCCTCGTCAGTAACACGCGCTCCTGGAGGATCTACAAATATTGTAAACAAAACAGTAGCAATNCCNTTTACAATACCNGATAATTGAATGGCAGTTGAACGAAATTCNGGCAAATAAGCACCNGCTAACAANGAACATAAAACACCAATAACATAAATCGACGTAACNAAAACATTAAATATTAAAAACTGTTTTGGAATAGATTTTAATGACACTGTTTTTAATGAACTAAAATCAGGCAAATGAAATGTTTTNACAATATTTATAAAGTTTCTAGGGTACAAAACACTTAAAGCAACTCGAGGTATAGANCCNGTTTGTTGAAATCGAGCAATCGCTTTTTGAAAAAGTATTACCATNGTAGGCGTTAATAATGNACCAAATAAAGCNCCACAAAATGCAGCAAAAATAACAACTCGAAAACTAATCAATANATNAGANANAGCTATTTGAGAATCTGCTAAAATTGCNCCATCAACCATTGCNCCNAATAAAGGAGCTTGAAACATATTTGATAACCTNGAAACTAACAAAGTTGACGTAACAAAAGCCATCGCNATCGCAATTTTTTTTGTTCTAACNCCNGCTAACCTCATTGAATAAGCAAGNGCNTCAGTCATATGNATAATAAATGTAAAACCNCAAATAATAAGTAAAGTTTTGGAAAGAACCATGAAATTACTATACAACAATAAAGTCAATCAAAAAAGAAAATGTTAAAAATATNAATATANNNTCATAANAAATAATTAAAATTTATTGAGTGCCATATGAATTCACTGAATGATTCGAATTACTATTTGAANTNACTAAAGCNGTATCTTCGTCATGATCTGCCCCAGATATTAAATAATCCACAAATTTAAAGCATAACGAACAACACTCTAACGAATCAGACAACATCGCCTTTCGTTGAGATAAGGGGGAGTCATTAAAAGGCCTCATTTGAATATCTCGTCTATTATTATAGAGGCCACTCATCGAAGTAAACATGACATAAGTCTACAGTAATTTAAAACATATTCAATAGATAAAATAAAAATTAACTGTTATTAATAAGAAAATTACAGTAAGTAGATAAATTTAAAAAAACTTTAAAACAACAAAAAAAAATGCTAATATCTTCATCCTAATACGTGCTATGATACGTAAAANGAGCGGGATTAGCTCAGTTGGTAGAGCGTTTGCTTGCCAAGCAAAAGGTCGCCAGTTCGAACCTGGTATCCCGCTCCATATTAAAAAGTATTTNAACTGAACAGTTTCAATTCCAGTCAGACAATTTTCATTACGCGCCCTNCTCAAAGCGGCAAACNTCANTCATCTTTTTAAAATATATTATTATGACGTTGCTCATTCACATGAAAAAGCACTTATTCATTAATAAATTACAATCCAAGCTGCTGCCTTAAAAAACTATCAGAGTCATCATTTAATTTAGGTTTATGCGTATCTGGAGCTAATGATGTTNGNTTATCTTTTTTAAGACCTCCAAATTTAATATCAACTTCTCGTTTTTTAACAATTTTTTGNNTCTTTNGATTATCTTGCCGTTGCTGTGCAGCTTCTTGTTTCCATATTTTTTTTAATTCTTCTTTATCTNCCATAATTTATACTACCCATAATCAGATTCATGTTAACATTATAAATAAACAAAAAATTAAACAGACATACTATAATAGATAGGAATAGATAATGAAAACAGAAAAAACAATCTATATACATTTNGGNATCAACAAAACAGGTTCTACTGCAATCGAATCATATTGCGTAGATCACTACCCCAAATTAATCGACCGAAACATAACTTTTTTTCCAAAACCACATTTCTACAAACGATGTTGGCCAATTTATTTTGAAAATGATAAAAAAGAAGTACACCAGTTTTTAGACGAACAATTTAATTTTGTTATNCAAAACTCAAAAACAGATAAAATATTTCTTGTAGACGAAGACTTGAGTGGTCTAAATCCCTTTTTTGAAGGCTTTTTAATTCGCTATACCCCAGTAGTAGGACGATTTAATAGCGACATAATTCATCGGCTTGAAAAAATAAAATCAATTACTAAAAACCATAATTGCAAGTTCATAATTTATTTGAGACGACAAGATCTATTTTTAGAATCTTTATACTCTCAAATTATTAAACAACGCCACTTCTTTTCCGTATCATTTAAAGAGTTTTTAGATGTCTATCCTTCAACAAATTTAGATTGGGACATTTTTATAGAAAAAATAGCAAACTGTATTGGCAAAGATAATTTAATTTTAAAAACCTTTGAATCGGATAAATTTTATAATAACGATATTGTACATGATTGTTTAAATGAATGTGATATCGACTTAAGTAACCTCCCCAAATCAAAAAGAGAAAACAATCGCTTAAGAGCAGATGTCTTTGAAAATATCAGAGCGTTTAATAATGAAGATTTCAAATTAAATCCAATGTATCACTACCGACTTACACCATTAGAATTATGCCAATCTGTAAATGACAAAGCCTACGGTTTTTTAACCCCCGAAGAACGAACAGAGTTTCTTCAACAATTCAAGAAATCAAATACAAAACTCGCAAAGAAATATAAAAAGAAAGAATTATTTAATTTAAAAAAGCAACCCTCAGAAATTATTGATCAAAGTAAAAATATTACACTATCAAAACAGCAAATTAAAATGTATAAAGAACTTTATTTTCCAAAGCCAAAGAAAAAAAATGAAAAAAAGTAACACTTTACCGTTTTATAGCTTCGTCATAAACTAATTTCATGATAACTATTCTAGATTATGGTGAAGGAAACATTCGAAATGTAGAAAGAGCATTCCAAAAACTTGGGCAAAGTGTCACTGTAACAAATGAAAAAAATAAAATTGAAAAAGCAACAACACTTGTTGTCCCTGGCCAAGGTGCATTCAAACAAGCCATGACCCAACTGAAAAAATTAAATCTAATCGACCCTATAAAAAATCATATAAAAGAAAAAAAGAAATTTTTAGGTATTTGTTTAGGTTTTCAAATTCTTTTTGAAACATCAGAAGAACATGGAACGATTGAAGGGTTAAAAATAGTTCCAGGCCACTTTAAAAAAATTAATGTCCCAAATTTTAAAGTTCCGCACATGGGATGGAATCAAATTAAAACAAATCAACAATCAGTAATGTTTAATAATATTGCACCCAAAAGCTATGTCTATTTTGTTCATTCTTATTATGTTGAACAAACAAAAACTGAAATCATTTCAAGTACTACACACTATGGAAATGAGTTTGTATCTGCTATCGAAGATTCTCATCTCTGGGCAACACAATTCCATCCTGAAAAAAGTGGTGATATTGGTTTAGAGATCCTTAAAAACTTTATAACGTTTTAATTATAAAAATATAAAAGGATCAATCTCTTTCCTATTTAAATTAAATTTTTCTAAATGACTAAAAGGGGCTTTAATATTAATCTTTGAGTCATTAAGTTGCTTTAAAAAAGAAGAAAACTGCTCTGTTTTTTTTGAATCGGTAATAATAAAATCTTGAGAAGGTGAATTCAGTACAGCCGCTTTGCCGCTTACTATTTGATCAACAGGCTTTTTATTAGTCATTGTAGTCCACACAACAAAAGGTAAAATAAATTTCATAACTCGCTCCAATACTGTAATAATTAATATGTAATTTAATACCTTATCAAGGTTAAAAAATATTTTCAACTTTTGAATNAACTTAAACTAGNTTATTTTAAATATTTATAAACAGTAGGTCTAGAAATATTAAACTTTTCACAAATTTTTCGAATAGTCATATTTTTTTCAAAATAAAGCTTTTTAATTGATTTTTCTTGCTGCTTAGTAATTTTTTCAGGACGACCGCCCTGTCGACCACGTGAAACAGCTCCCATCCGTGCAGGCTCTGTCCGTTCAAGATTCATTTTTTCCACATTCTTTTTCATTAACTTTACCCAATCAGTTAATGTGAATTTTTTTTCAGAATCAATAGATTCCATAATACTNACCAACGTAATTTCTTTACGACGAAATAAATCTAACGTATCTAATAATTGAGTCATAGACGCACCAAGCCGATCTAAACTATGAACAACAACGGTATCTCCNGAAGAGACATTATTTAATAATTCCTTAAAGCCATCTCGAGTTTTATTAGAAGAGACAATATCTCTATAGATAACGACACAGCCGGCCTCTCTAAGAACCTCACGTTGAGATTCATAATCAAATCCTTTTGTAACAGCTTTAATATAACCAACTTTATTATTAATTTTCATAATACTTACAATAGTAAAACAGTAAAAAACTAGTTTCAAATTCTTTTTTAATATTAAGTTTTACACTAAACTATAGTAATGATCAACGACATAACTGTTAAAGGNGCACGAGAACATAATTTAAAAAACGTTTCGGTTACATTACCAAAAAATAAAATGATTGTTTTTACAGGTCTATCCGGTTCAGGAAAGTCGTCTTTAGCCTTTGATACAATTTATGCAGAAGGCCAGCGTCGCTATATGGAATCCTTATCCGCATATGCCCGCCAATTTTTAGATCAACTTGATAAACCCGATGTTGATTATATTGAGGGGTTATCTCCAGCTATTTCAATAGATCAAAAATCAGGCTCAAAAAATCCTCGGTCAACTGTNGGAACCGTAACAGAAATTTATGATTACTTAAGAATATTTTTTTCAAGTATAGGAACCGCCTATTGTCCAAATTGTAAAAAGAAAATTCAAAAAATGAGTATCCAAGAAATTGTTGATACGGTTATGAGTTATGAAAAAGATGTCCCTATCACAATTATGGCGCCTTTAATAAAAAACAAAAAAGGTGAATTTCAAGACTTATTCGAACAACTTCAAAAAGACGGTTTCCGTCGTATCCGCTTAAATGATGATATTACGAGATTAGATGAAGTAAAAAAATTAAATAAACAAAAAAAAACATACGATTGAATTAATTGTCGATCGGGTTCCTNTATCAGAAGAAAATCAAGGNCGAATTTTTCAATCAATTGAAACAGCTGCAAAGCAAAGTGATGGACTAATTCTTGTTGAAAAAGAAGGAAAAACCACATTATTTTCAGAACATTGTTCTTGCCCAGACTGTAACTTTAGTATTGCAGAAATAAGTCCTAGACTATTTTCTTTTAATTCTCCAATAGGTGCATGTCAAATTTGTAATGGACTTGGAGANTTTAAAGATTTTGATGGAAATCTCTTAATAAAAGAGCCATCAAAACCAATTTATAAAGCAACAGGAAAAATTATAAAATTAAGAGGCACNCATTTAGGACGAATTGTACAAGAGTTATACCAAAAATTAGCTATCGATTATGACACACCTTTTAATGAACTATCAAAAAAACATCAAAANATTATNTTNTATGGNGCTGANCAAGTCGATGAAGCAAGTTTTTCAAGCCAAAACACAAAACTTGATAATAAATTATGGAGTGGGCTTATTCCCTTACTAAGAAGTCAATTTAACGCTACTTATTCAGANCGTAAACGATTTTTTTATAGAATATANATGAGTCACAAAGCNTGNANTGTTTGTAATGGAAATAGATTAAATCCAGCCGCTTCAAATATTAAAATTCGTCAACATACAATCAATAATTTTACTGCCATGCAAATCACAGCTTTAAAAAAGTGTATTGAAGGTATTAANTTTTCAGAAGATGAATTAACGATAATTAAACAAGTAAAAAAAGAAATTTTAAACCGNTTATCATTTTTAGATAATGTAGGGNTNGGTTATTTAACATTAAATCGNAANTCAGGAACGTTATCAGGCGGTGAATTTCAGCGNATTCGACTGGCAACACAAATCGGATCAGCACTTACAGGTGTATTATATGTTTTAGATGAACCGAGCATAGGTCTTCATCAACATGATAATGATCGCTTAATTGAGACATTAAAAACATTAAGAGATATTGGNAATACACTTATTATTGTTGAACATGATGATGCAACAATTTTAGAAGCTGATCATGTAGTNGAAATTGGACCAGGAGCAGGTATTAAAGGCGGAAAAATAATTTTCAGTGGCTCTAAAAAAGAGTTTTTAAAATCNGATTGTATAACATCTCATTATGTGACAGGAAAAAAGAAAATCGAAATCCCAAAATATCGAAGAAATCCAAAAAAGAAAGGTAAAATTACACTTACAGGGGTANAAGAAAATAATTTAAAAGATATTACAGTCTCTTTNCCTTTAGGAAAATTAATCTGTATTACTGGCGTTTCAGGGTCAGGAAAAAGCACCTTAATCTATGAAGTTTTACACAAAGCACTAATGCAAGANTTACACGAAGGTAAAGAACCNCCAGGTAAATTTAAAAGTATAAAAGGAATTGAAAATATAGATAAAGTTATTACTATAGACCANTCCCCAATAGGACGAACGCCTCGGTCAAATCCAGTAACCTATGTTGGTGTCTTTACAGCCATTAGAGAGNTATTTACACAAACANCTGAATCCAAAATTAGAGGTTACAAGGCTGGCCGCTTTAGTTTTAATGTTAAAGGNGGNCGATGTGAAGCCTGTGAAGGCGACGGATTAAATAAAATAGAAATGCACTTCTTATCTGATGTTTACGTGACATGCGATGTNTGTAANGGAAAGNGATTTAATAANGAAACACTNCAAGTTAAATANAAAGGATATAATATTAGTGATGTNTTAGANATGACTGTAAATAAAGCGTGTGACGTCTTTGAAAATATTCCCGCAATTATAAAAAAACTTAAAACAATTCAAGAAGTAGGTCTAGGTTATATAACGTTAGGTCAAAGTGCAACAACACTAAGTGGTGGCGAAGCACAACGCGTAAAGCTAGCCAAAGAATTAAGNAAAAAAAGTACTGGAAAAACATTATATCTTTTAGATGAGCCCACTACAGGCCTCCATTTTGAAGATATCAAACAGCTTTTAAATGTAATTAATAGACTTGTNGATCATGGTAATACAGCAATCATAATTGAACATAACTTAGATGTCATAAAAACAGCAGATCACATNATCGATATTGGACCAGGNGGAGGCNAACATGGCGGAAGTATAGTCTTTTCGGATGNACCTGAAAATGCAAAAAANTACACTAAATCACTCACAGGAAAATACTTAAAAAATATAATTAAATAATTAAGATTNAANCTTAGCTAACGAAGGAAACGATTCATCTAAAATATCATTCCAAGCAACCAAAGACTCNGCAGTTTGATCTTTAATTGATGTNGTATCACCAGAAATTTTTATACTTATAATTTTATCATTTTGAGAAATAGAATTNACAATATCTTGATCNATATCAGCTTCAACTTCACCAAANACNGTATGCTTTCCATCTAACCATGGCGTTGCAACNTGCGTAATAAAAAATTGACTTCCATTTGTACCTGGACCTGCATTAGCCATAGATAAAACACCTGGCTTATCATGCTTTANTTCAGGTGTACACTCATCATCAAATGCATAACCTGGNCCTCCAGTACCAGTTCCTAGTGGNCAGCCACCTTGAACCATAAAATCATCTATAACACGATGAAAAGTTAGNCCATCATAGTATTCACGTTCAACTAAGTTAACAAAACTAGCTACAGTATATGGTGCATGATCTGGAAACAATTTTAAAGTAATNGTACCCTTTTCAGTNGAAATTTTTGCAACTAATGCATTATCATTACTCATTATTAACTCCTATTATTAATGTTTATCAAAATATTGAGAAAAATCATCAGGACTAATATTATCAATAAAGTCCTTAAAGTTTTTGGTTTCTTCTTCATCTTTTTCAGAATTAACCATTTTAGCTTTTGCCATAACAGACTCGCTNACATAAATATCAACAGAAACTCTAACGGCNACAGCGATAGCGTCAGAAGGACGAGAATCNATTTTNAGAAGCTTTTTATCTTTTGTTAAAACTTCNATAACAGCATAAAAGGTATTTTCCACTACTTCTGAAATAACNACCTTTTTAATCTCTCCATTTAAAGATGTAATTACTTTTGTAAGCAGATCATGTGTCATTGGACGAGGGGGTTTAAAGTCTTGCAACTCCATAGCAATTGCAGCAGCCTCAAACATGCCAATCCAAATAGGAAGAAAGTTTCTTTCTTCAGTATCCTTTAATAATATAATTGGAGACATATTTTTTGGATCAAAACCAAGTCCCCCTAANTGCATTAATATCATTTTCTATCCTTTAATAAAAGATATTATTTCATTAAATGTTTCTGGCTCATTTAAAGCCAATTCAGAAAGAACTTTACGATTTAATTCAACATTTTTTTTGCTTACATAAACCCATAAATTTAGAATAGCTTAACTCATTTAACTCTAAAGCAGCATTTAATCTTGCAATCCATAACCTTCTGAATTCTCTTTTCTTTAGTCTACGATCTCTGTACGCATTAATTCCTGCATGTAAATAAGCTTGATGAGCTGGTCTAAAAAGTTTAGATAAAGAACCTCTNTAACCTTTATTAGCTTTTAATATTTTTTTACGTCTATTTCTAGCGACGTTACCACGTTTAACTCTAGTCATGTATTACTCCTTGATTGGCATATGAGGTAATAACAATTTAACTTTATCAATATCAGATTTTGAAATACCAACACTACCTTTTTTAGCTCTAATTGAGTTTGAAGAAAGATGTTCNTTAAGGTGTCGTTTACCTCTTTTATATCGACGAACCTTTCCTGATCCTGTTAATTTAAAGCGCTTAGATGCAGCTTTNTTTGTTTTTAATTTATATTTTTTAACTTTTTTCATACTATCTAACCTACTTCGGATTTATCAAAAGATTTATATTTTTACCAGATTTTACTATATCATTGTCTTTAATTCCATAGTCTTGTATATCATCTACAAATTTTTTAACTCTATCCATCCCTAATGTATCAGCAAAAAAAGAAAGATAAACAGCAAAAAAAGCATGGACAAGTTATAAAAGAAATAAAAATAAGTCATAAAATT
>NZFK01000010.1 GCA_002690645.1 Rickettsiales bacterium | reverse complement strand
CATGTTTTTTTGATTACAATCAAGCTTTTCATAGTTAGTTTCATAGTTAGAATATAATCTATCAGTTTGAGTTTGAAAGCTTACTATATTAAAAAAAGAGTTTTGAATTCTTGGAAAAGAAAAAGATCCAAAAGGATACTGCCAATGTCTTGCATTTTCTTCAATACCTTTAAAACAAAACGCTCCAAGTGCTATTACTACTATCCCACATAGACAAACACAACCTGACCAATCATCTTCTTCAAGTTGTCCTAAAACAGATGTAGCGTTCCCTGTGGTATGATTAAAATCAAGTATATTGAATTGCATTGTATTTAAAACATTTGATGCAGATAACTGAAAAAAAGATGGTCCTATAAAAGTATCTTCCTCTATTAAATAAGTAGTGTTATTTTGCAATAAGAATATTTGATTCGATGATCCAGAACCTCTTAACTGTTGACTGAAATCTATTGATGAAAGCATAGTAAACAAAGCGCCAGCAATTGAAGCTGGTAAATGTTGACTACCTCTATCAGGTGAAACTATTGACGCTAAAAGTCTTTCAGCAGGTCTTTCTGGACTTGTTTGCGTTTGTTCAGATCCTAAAGAGTGACTATGTCTTCTCCTTAATCCAGTTGCAGCTATTCCACTCATAAAATACTCCTATTATTTTTTATCCCCAGAACTTATCGTAAAAAAAAAAAAGAATATTTCATGTTTGTAAAAAATAAGACAATCAGCTACCCAACTAAATAAAAACCAAAAAATATATAATAAACTATAATAGAATTTAGCCATATAAAACACATTAAATCTATTCACATTCAAAATTTTCCTATTCATTATCTTTAAAAAATAAATTATATTAAGTTCAATGAATTTAAACACAAAAGAAAAAATAAAATATTCTAAAGCAACAGTTCCAACAAAGTATGGTTTATTTACTTTTTACTGTTTTATCCAAAATAATAAAGAAAATATTGCAATGGTTTATGGAGACATCAAAAACAAGGAAAATGTTTTAGTTCGAATACATTCAGAGTGCTTTACTGGTGATGTTCTTCAATCTCTAAAATGTGACTGTGGTGAACAGCTTGATAAAGCTTTAAAAAAAATTACAGAAAAAAAAGCTGGAGTTGTAATTTACTTAAAACAAGAAGGCCGTGGAATTGGTTTATTTGAAAAACTAAATGCTTATCACCTACAAGAAAACGAAAATCTAGACACTATTGAATCAAATCTTGCCTTAGGTCATGAAATTGATTCTCGTTCCTATGAAGATGCTATTGAAATTATTACCTTTTTTAATATTAAATCAATAGACTTAATTACAAATAACCCTCTTAAAGTAAATGAACTTAAAAAAGAAAATATTACTGTTGCAAACATCATCTCATTAAGCTCAAAAATGAACCCATACAACGAATCTTACTTAACAATCAAAAAAACAAAATTGAATCATTCTATTGATATTACTCAACCTAACACAGAAAAAGAAATTCAAATAACCGCTTCATACGCCCAATCTGTAAATGGAACTATTTCAATGGATAATTTAGAACCCATTCAATTAAGTAACAAAGATTCACTAAACCTTACTCACAAATTACGTGCAAGTCATGACGCAATATTAGTCGGAATAAACACAGTTTTATCTGATAACCCAAAGCTAACTTTAAGGCATGTCAAAGGAAAGCAACCACAACCCTGTATCCTTGACACAGATTTAAAGTGCGACGTTAAAAAAGACGTATTTAAGCACCCTTTGAAACCATGGTTTTTTACCGCATCTAACAATGATAAAAAAATAAAAGAACTGACAGATCTTGGCTGTAAAATATTCAAAATAAACAAAACAACAAAAAATATACTTAGCCTACCTGAAATTATATCAATTCTAAAAAAAGAAAATATTAAAGCCGTAATTGTTGAAGGAGGCAAACGAATACTAACTCAATTTTTAAATGAAGGCTTAATTAATCATTGCATCATAACCATTTCGCCTTTATTTATTAGTGGTACCAATGTGCTTGATAAGGATACTAGTTTTAAATTAACTAAGCATATTCAATTAAAAGGCCTTAATATGTATACTTTAGCAGACAACATCATAATTGAAGGAACTCCAAGTCATGTATGACGTTTCCGTAAGCACATCGTTTGTTGCTCAACATTACTTAATTGGTGGCGATTTTGGAGCAGAAAACATAAAACACTCTCATAATTTTAAAATACAATTAATTATTGAAAACGATATTCTAAACACACATAATTATGTAGTTGATATTGATGATATCAAAAACTTCTTAACAAAAATTGAAAAGACCTACAAAGATCAATGTCTAAATGATTTTAAAATCTTTAAAAACCAAAACCCAAGTATCGAGTTTTTTGCAAAAGTAATTTTTGATGATTTCAATACTTCAGTAAATACTACCCAATATAAAAAAATTAAAGTTATCGTTTTTGAAGATGAAAACTGTTACGCAAGTTACCAAAACTAAATTAGAAGAAATAAGTTAAAGTTGGAATCACACACATAATAAATTTTGGACAATTAGTAACAACCAACCGCTGTGAAAAAAAATAACTTTGTGTCTGAATAGGGACCCGATTATGCCAATAGTGTTGTGCTTGTATAAAAAAATTAACCAATACAAACCCAAAAATAATACTACTATAAACTACGCTTTGGGGAAGAAAAAATGATCCTATCAAAAAACAAAAAGATAAACCAAACAACCAAGTTAAATTCAAATTAACAATCCTCTTTTGTAAAAGGGCTACTAAGATTAATTGTATAAGAAATGAAACAAAGACAAAAAAAATAGAAGTATTTTTAAACACAGCAATTAAAGGAACAAGATAAAATAAACTGATATATGTTAAAAAAGTAATTAATATCATTTCAAAAAAAATAAGCTTATCAAAAATAAAAAATGATTTAACCTTTTTTAAACATTTAAACTGGGTTGGTTGTTCGGACTTCAAGAAAAATGCCAACATGACAATCAAAAAGAACTCAAAAGCAACCATATAAAAAACGATATTAAACTGATTTAAAGCCAGAGCAATTACATACCCAAGTAATCCAGGCAAAAATAAAATTAATTGTAAAACAAAAACATCAACATCCCTCTGTCCTTTCTTCTGGAATCCGACATATTGAGCTAATTTAGGAACAAATACAGAACCTACAAGGCTCCTACACCCTAAAACAATCAAAATACCAATATAAGAAAAATCATAAACCAATAAAAATATGATTAAAAAAGAAATGAAAGCACTTCCCAGTAGAGTCATCTTAATCGATGTATTTTCAAAATATTTATTTACTGGAACCGTAAATAAGAAACTAGGAAATGCAGCCGCTAAATACAAAAGACCCACCTTTAAAAAGTCTTGCTCTATAATAAATGGCATAATTAAAATAAAATGCAACGCATTAAAACTAAGTTGATAAATAAATGCGATCTTAAGTATCATACGTTTTAAACAAAACAGCACTAAAACTTATTGCATAAGAAATCAATAAAGCTAAAAAAGCAAGCCCCCACATATAAATTCCCCAAGAAGTCATACTAAAATAAAATCCTAAAACCAAACAACTCATAAAAACAATAAACAAATAACGACATACTTTAGAGCTATAGTCAGGAAGTTCAGCAAGTCCTTTCAAAACTTTTATTCCATAACAAATTAAAACATAAATATAACGTAATATACCTACAAGAAAAAAGTAATACAAATGCGATTCAAGAGCTATAAAGACAGTTACCAAACTAACAAAAGAAGCATCTAACTCTTTATCTAAAAACTCACCAAAAATCGAAGCAACATTTAAACGTCGAGCTAAAAATCCATCCAGACCATCTAAAATCAAAAACATAACAATAATAAAAGCTAAAATCCGAAAATCGAATTTAAAATAATATAAAAAAGGTAAGTGTAAGAGTCGAATAAATGTAATTAAATTTGGGACCAGTCTCTCTTTAGAGTTTAAATCAAAGAAAAATAAAAATAGATGCATTAAAACGATAAAAACAACATACACCAAAACAGAACCTGAAACCAAGCTATAAAAAATTAAGAAACTGTGTAAAATTGCGTTTAAAATTACCCAACTGTTTAAAATACCATCAAGTTTAGCCATAATATTGTTTAAATAAATTCAAAATAATAGTCAATTATACTATTATTTAAGAACAATGAATAATAATAAATTTCAATCAATTTGGTTTGAAGCTAAAGACCACTGTAGTCTTAAAAATTTAGAAATCCAAACATCCTCCAGCAGAGAAGCCATTATTGTACAAACATTATATTCATTAATAAGCCAAGGTACAGAACAACATGTGTTTTCTGGTAATATGCCAACTGAAAATAGCTCTAAAATGGAAATACCATACCAAATAAATGCATTTAACTATCCCTTTAATTATGGTTATTCTTTAGTAGGAAAAGTATTAGAAGGCCCAGCAAAATTTATAAATAAAACCGTTCACTTACTTCACCCACATACCTCAATGGCCTTTGTAAACGCAGAAGATTGCACTCTAATCCCAAATGATTTAGATAATGATATGGCACCACTTCTTAGCCAAATGCAAACAGCTATCACAGCGATTTGGGATTCAAAAATCGTTTTTGGCGATAAAATTCTTATTCAAGGCTTTGGCTTAATAGGGGCGCTTATTGCCTGCATCTTAAAAAGTAGAATTGATTCTGAAATTGAAATTTACGAACCAAATGAAAAGAGAAACAAATTAGCAAAATCTCTAGGATTTAACACAACATCACTTAAAAACAAGCATGAAGACATAAATATCGTATTTTACTGCACATCAAACTCTAAAGGGTTAGATTATGCAATGAAAAGACTAATTACAGATGGAAAACTAGTTCAAGTAGGCTGGTTTGGAAACCAAGCAACAAAACTTAACCTCGGAACACATTTTCATTTAAAAAGAATTAACTGGATTAGTTCACAAGTGAGTGTCATTCCACCATCAATTGGCGCCAATTGGACATTTAAATCACGCAACGAACTCGCATTCAAATGTCTAAAACATCCAATATTTAAACAACTTTCCAAAAAAGTAACACCTTTTAGCCAAGTAAGCCAAAAGTACAAATCCCTATTAGAACATCCCAGTCTTATCCAATTATTATCTTATAACTAAATGTTAAAAAAGCTATCACAAAACAAAAAAAAAATTACTTATAACACTTGGCTTGATTTTATACGTCTACTAATTATATTCAATCTACCATCCTTTTTTTTTAGTTTTTTTATAAATAAAAAAAATTTATTTGATGGCATTAGTCATACTAAAAATAGTTTTATTGCGGTAACAAATAGTATCTTTTTTCATCGCCCATTTCCTGATCCATTCGTTATCTCAATAGATTTACTATGTTTAACGCTATTAGTAATAATTATAGAAAAACAGTGGATAAAAAAAATAAGCTACTATCTTGTGTCTACTTTATTTTTTTACCAATGGTATAGCTTTTTTGTAATCTTTTTTTTTAATCGCGAACCAAACTTTAGTACCGATTTTTACTTTTTAACCCAAATTCAATATATTATCGACTTTAAAATTCTCATAATTATACTTGCTTTCCTCTCACTTTTTTTTGTCTTTTCAAAAATCTTGCTCAACCAAAGTAAAAAACTATTTAATTCTCAGTTTAGTAATAAATTTAAACGTGAATTAAGTAGTGTTTTAATCATAAGTATTATAGGCTTATCTTTTTTAAACTATGAGCTAAAACCAAATCAAAAAGAAGCTTATTTCACAATAATACAAGCTTCAACAATTAATCTTATAAAAAATATTGAACAATCCCTAACTAAAACAACAACAGAAAAACTAACCTCAAGACTACAAATCAAAGAAAAAAATAACGTAATCCTTAGCGAAAGACCAAATATCTACCTAATGATTATTGAGTCTTATGGGGATATGGAAAATATCTTAGATAAAGCAAATCTAAGCTTATTTAATAAAAAAATTTCATCCATAAAAAACAGGCTAATCCAACAAAACATACATTCGATTTCAAGCTATTCAAAGCACGAAGATAGCGGTACTTTTGGAAATATAAATACACTTATGTATGGACAAAAATTTAACAAAAATGATCTAAGCAAATTAAATGATAACTTAATAAAAAACTTTAAATCTCCAACTAATTCGCTAAATTATCTTTTAAAACAATCAAACTATACTACAATTGGGTTCTACCCATCATTATCAGAAAAAAGTTTAACAGAGATGAGTTACAGTAAAGCTGATTTCAAACATTTTTACCAGTTCGACTATGTTTTTACAGGAACAAATATTCATCATATTAATTCCGAACAATCAAATTGGTATTATCCAGATCAATTAAGCCTAAATTGGGTTGGAGATCAATTAAATACTAACATAAACTCTCCTCACGTAATGACGTATATAAGCTCAAATTCTCATTTTCCATTTATCATACCTACCAAAGAATATAGTCATCTCAATAATATAGAAAAAATAAAAAGCAAAAAATATATTGCATTACAAATAGATGAAGCTTTAAAGATAGAAAAACAAAAATATAACGTTATGTTTTTAAGAGAACAATTTAACCAATCATTTTTATGGAAAATCGGACGCTGGTGCTATCGTTTATGGGAAAAACAAAAAGTCCTTTTTCAAAAATTAAATTACCAAACCCGTTACCAAAAAGCTATTAGCTATCAACTTGATAGCATTACAACATTTATAAATAAAATTAATAATAAACCGTTTATTTTAATTGTAACAGGCGACCATCAACCACATTTTGCAAATCAATCTAATTTCACTCCACTACATATAATCTCAAATAACAAAGACTATTTAGACTATTGGCAATCTACTAACCAATTTGAAAGAGGATTTCATTTAAACACCAATAAAAAGCTAGCCACTTCACATAAAAACATTGCAAATGATCTACTTAAATCATTAATATCAAGATAGAAGAAAATGATATTTAAAACAAAACAAACAAAGATAAGGTCAAAAGAACAATTAAAAGAAAAATTTGAGAAAACAGCTCAAGAAGAGTTTTTTTCACACGGGGACTTTAAAAAATTATTAAAATACCAATCAAAAATTTTAATTAAAAATCTTGAATTAACAAAAAACGATACCGTTCTTGATCTCGCATGCGGATATGGATTTCAACTTGCAAAAGTAGCAAACCTTGTAAAAAATGGTTTAGGTGTTGATTGGGCAACAACATTAATAAAAAAAGCAAAAAATTATCAAAAAAACCAAACAAATATTTCATTTTCAGAACTAGCTGTAGAAAATTTAAACACTTTAGAAAAAAAATTTACAAAAATATATAGTATTGGAGCCTTTGAACATTTCACAAATCATCCTAAAATCTGCAAAGATATCCATAATAGGCTAACCCAAAATGGAAAATTTATGATATTAACTCAAAATAAATCAGCGATATGGCATTTTCTAAGTCACTACTCATCTCATGGACTCAAACACAATTCAACAGATACGTTTTTTACAAAAAAAGAACTTAAAACATTATTCAAATCATCTGGATTTAAGACAATAAAAATTGGTTATTGGAATTTTGTACCAAAAGGAGACATTCATTATCCTTTTAATACGGTATTTCAATATATAGAAAAGATAATCGGCGTAATACTTCCACAGTTTTGTAAGGGGGGTCTCTATATTGTTGGCTCTAAATAAGTTAACCTGGTAAAGCCAATAAATCTAAATGTCCAACCTCTAATTCTAAAGAACCAATTTGATTTTGTCGTCTCTTTAACCAACACTCAACATCGGACGGTAAACCATCCACATCCCTAATAGCCTCTTTCGCAGCAAATGCTATCCCCCTTATCATTTCTTTGAGCATCTGCTCATCTTTCTTTAAAATAACCCAGTCAGTCTTTTTAGTTTGAACCTGATAACCTTTCTCTTTTAATAAGCGTTTTAAAACATGCACAGCATCAATACCAACTGAAGGTCCAAAGCCTCGATCCCATGTCTGATGAATTTTAAAAGCACTTTGAACTAATTCATCTAAAGGATCTACTATAGACCATTTAAAACGACCATCTACAGTAAGAGCTGCCAATAAAGGTAACTTGTGCGTACTTAACCAAGAAGAAAACTGGCCTAACCAATGTTCAGAAACTAAATCAAGTAAAGCTTGTGTCGTCACTCCATCTACAGATATCGGCAAAGCATCAATATTATGCACATCCATATTAAACAACTGAATTGAATGATCAAAGTAAGTTCCAATTTGCTCAGCATAAACACGATCTAATAAGGCTTTATCATGATCAAGTAATAACCATGATATTTGTTTAGCATGATGATTATTCATAAACCGGGGCCCAGAAGCCAAACCTGTTGCCAAATCTAATAACCGCATCGATGAAGAATTAACATAATCCAAGAATAATTTTACAAATTCCTCAGAACGAGCAGCATGGTCAAAAGGTTCTCTTTGCTTTAACCAAGAAGAACTAAAAGAATGCTTCATTAACCCTGTTTGAAGCTGAAATTGGTAAACTTGCTCAGACCAGGAAGGAAATCGTAATGATAAAGCATCTTTATATGCAGCATTTCTAAAACTACGATTATCAAACCAGTTGCTTAAGGTAGCTTCTAAAGTATTATCAGCTACATTTATTATAGCCTTAGAATTTAGATGATGTGTTGCACCCGCAGGTGTACTAATGACTGGGATTCCGCGTGAAAGAGCTTCAGAAAGAACCATTCCATAAGACTCAAATATAGGCGTATGTACCATTACACCAGCCCAATCAAAATGCGTTTCCAATTCTGATTGATTACATTCTCCAACAAATGATACCCGCTTGTCTAATCCAAGATCTGCAGTCAAGCGTATTAAATACTCAACCCATTCATTATCTCGATCTAATGATCCAACTATCCTAAGCGTCCAATCATATTGATGTAATACAGCTAACTTTTTGAGTAAAAGATCTTGATGTTTTATAGGTGTTAAGTTTGCAATATTTAGGAGATTCAAATAGTTTTTATTCTTAATATAAACAGATTTTTCAATTCCAGGCTGAACAACAACACCACCATTTTGATTTAATCGTTGATTAATAATGTCTTTCGTTAAAACACTAGTTGAAATCCACCCACTAACCCAATTCAAACTTGTTAAATCAGTGTTAACATCTTCCTTATCTTTAAATGCGGGATCTAAGTCAAATAAATGATGGATTAAAACCCAAACATGACACCGTGAAGCAAGATCTTTTTGTTGACGTTCAGAAAAAGCAATCCAAGCCATCCCATCAACAACAACAAATTCATTATCAGAAATTGTATTTAACTGTTCATCCCAACGGACCTTTGAAAACGATTGTGGCCACTGACCATCCAAAATTAACATCTCAGATAAATATCCATTTTCAAACAAACCAGTACAAATCTTTGAATTATAAATATATCCTCCAGTTCTTTGTGAAGGATCGCCTGGACTAATCCAAATAATTTTTTTCATAAAAAACCTTTAAAAAATATCTTTAAAACTTTATACTATTCGCATTATTATAAAGTTAAAATAAAATGATTGAAACAATTGAATCAAAAACCTTAGATACAAATACTAAAATACAATATTCAGGTTCAACATCTCAAATATTCAAAATTTGGATACTAAATCTATTATTAAATATAATAACAGTTGGTATTTACGGATTTTGGGGTAGAACAAGAATGAGACAATATATTATTAATCGTTTAAGTTTATCAAATGATAACCTTGAATATTCAGGTACAGGAAAAGAACTTTTTTTAGGTTTTCTAAAATGTCTTCCTCTTTTCATAGTAATAATAATTTTATTAAATGTTAATCTTCTTGCTTCTGCTGTCGCTATTTTAATCTTTTATTTCAGTTATATAGCAATCTATAATGCTTTACGTTACAGAGCTTCAAGAATAACTTGGAGAGGTATCCGAACAAAATTAGAAGGATCGGCAATAAAATTTACCCATTTAAATATAAAAAGAACTTTAATCAATATATTAACTTTTGGATTTTCTATCCCATCATCACAAATAAAAATTTTTAATTACATTGTTAATAACAGTTATTTTGGAAATACAAAATTTACCTTAACTGAAAAAAAGCACAGCTTATCAAAAACACACATTATTACAATGCTGCTAATTCCATTAACACTAGGATTATCTAGAAATTGGTATAAAGCAAAACTATACCGTTTTTATTGTGAAAGTATTTCATTTAATAATATTCAATTTGAAGGTCATCATACAGGTCTTAGTTTACTAAAATTAAACATCGTTAATATCCTTATACGGATATTTACACTTGGTTTTGGCGTTCCCTTTGTAATTCAACGAAATATAAATTATTTAACCGATAATATAAGTATTATTGGTGTAATTGATACAACCAATATCAATCAATCCAATGAAGAGATTAAAAAAACAGGAGAAGGTCTAATCGAATTTTTTGATATAGACTTAGATTTCGGCCTTATTTAAAAAAAAATGTCTAGAAAGTATACTTACTTTGATGGCAAAAAAGCCCATCAATACCTAGTAAAAATAAAACTCACAACTAATTCAATTGTAGGCATCAATGATAATGAAGAAATAATATTTGAATGGGAATTTAAAACGATTCAAGTTATTGAACATCCTTCTTCAGAAAATAAAGGAATCGTTACTCAGACAAAAAGTACAGAAAGACTTATATTAGATGAAGACCTATTTGCGGAAGTAATTCATAAAATTAAAAATAAAAAACATTTAGCAAATAAACTAAATACAAGCACAAAGTCTTTGTTTGGCTGGGGCATAATAGCAATACTAATGTCTCTTCTATTCTATCAAATTATTACTTTTAGTTCGGTAAGATTAATCAATTATATCCCAAAAAGTATTGAAACTATGTTAAACAAAGAGGCCAAAGCATTAATATTATATAATCACAAAGTCTGTAGCTCTCCCAAAAGTGAAGAACTATTAAATAAAATATTAATGCACCTTAAAACAAATACTACTGATATTGATGAAATTAAAATAACAATAATTAATAAAAATGAAATCAATGCAGTGGCATTGCCAGGAAATGAAATCATTATTTACAGTGAGTTATTGCAATGCGCAAATAATCCATCAGAAATTGCAGGAGTCCTAGCACATGAAATTGCTCACATTGAAAAAAAGCATGTTATGAAAGCCATTATTCAAAAGTTAGGTATTCGTATTTTTTTAAATTCTATATTACAAACTACAATCGATTTAAGTTTTTTATTTGATTTAAGCTATAGCCGAAAAGTAGAAGAAGAAGCAGATAGCTTTGCGCTAAAGATTCTTGAAGAAAATAATATTAATCCAAATGCACTAGCAAACTTTTTTGAAAAAAATAAAACGGATAATTCAAATAGCAATTCAAAAATACTAAACTATTTTTCAACTCACCCAAGCACATCAGAACGAATAACAAAATTCAAATCAAACCGAGAAGAAAAAGAATATACGAAAATACTCACATTAGAAGAATTTAAATTACTACAAAATATCTGTATCGAAACGTTTACTAATTAAGAATGNTCATATCTATAGATAAGCCAATCATAAATAATATTAGTCATCGTAATCAAGTAAAAAAGCATTCTTTTTAATTTTATTCCAAAACCGAAAAAATCGCTTTTCTACAGTCTGACCTACCATCGGCACGAAAGCTTCATCTGCAACATACCCTACTTCAATAGGTACCTTTAAAGCTGAAAGATAATTTTTTATTACTCTATTTGGTGTTTGTGGTATTAATATCCGATCAGCATTAAANTGGTCCNACATCTCCAAAATAACATCTTGAATTCGACCTTCATAAATATCAAAAGGCAAATCCGACATCACTTCATAAATAAAACTTAGCCGATTAAACCCATAATCCATTTCTTTATAGTAAATATTATCCCAAATGAAAAAAGCAACATAATTTTCAGCAATATCATTGAAAACAGGATGGTCTAAACGCAAAGCATCTTCATGNAGCCATATTAATGTTGTCATAACCCCATTCCTTTATTTGGAAATAAGCGTAGAGCTAATGTTTCATAATCATATGCTAGTTCAGGGTTTTGTGTTTTAGAACAATCATATGTATCATCAGTATATTTTCTAACATTATCTAAATTAAAAATATAAGGNTTATGACTAAATGTAGANGCTACCCACTGCCAAGATAAATTATTACTCGCTAAATCTCCATCTATTAAATANTGATGCATCCATTTTGCACCAACTTGCCATTTAATACGTCTAAAATGAACGATATAAGANGCTAAATACATTCGAGCATGATTATGTAAATAACCGGTTTTTATCAATGTTTCAATAAAACGATTAATTGTTGCATTAGGAGTTTTATAAGAAACAATATCCTTAGGAATATTATCTGCATAATCGTNAGCAATAAATCCAGTTTTATAAGGCTCAATATCATTCCAGATATATTCAGGTTCGGCAAAATATAGGCGTTGCCAAAACTCACGCCAAGCTAATTCCTGAATAAACTTTTCTATTTTTTTCGGATCATTTACTTGTTTTAAAGCTANTTTACGAATATGATTTAATGTAATCATCCCATGTCTTATATAAGCAGATAAATATGTAACAGCACCGTTTAAATAGTTTCGTGTTCTACAATAAAGTTCAGGATTAATATTTTCTAATGTTTCTAGNGCAGCTTTTTGAGTACCCACAAAGTGTTTTCTATTCTGTGGCTCTAGCCAATCACAAGATTTGGACACAAAATGATCTTGATTTTTTTCTACTTTTACTAGCATCTTTAATATTATAAAAGAAGATCCTAAAAATAAAAAAGTTTGTATAAAATCAGCTCACTATTGTTACGTTTACAATAGGTACAGCATTAANAAGATACGCGTTCGCAGTAGGAGTTAAATTTGGAGCCCTCTTCAAACATGACTCTAAAAATTTTGCTTTGTCATCTTCAGTTAAATGTTTTATCTTATCTTTATTTTCACGTATTTGATGAGCCATTTTTCGTACATCTATTCTAGTCATAACAAAACTATAGGCANANAAATTNAATTTTTCAATAGAAAAATTTAAAATTTTTTAATAAATTTATATAATTCATCATTTTTTAATAATTATTAAAATAAATNAAACTTGTTTTTTAAAGTGTTNATAATAAATGCCAATGACAGTTTGAGAAACTTGAAACTGATGAGCTAATATCTTTTGAAGTTTATAAAACTCAAAAGGTTGAATATCTTTAACCTGATTTTTGATATGTAGAAGCGTCATACCTTTATTTAAAGCCATAGAAAAACGTTTTTCAGGAATCAACAAATACGCAGCAAACGTATTTGCTTGCCATTCAACCCAATCATAAGTAGTANTTAAAGAACGGTGTTGATCAAATCGATCTTCTGTATCNGCNAAGTCATAATCAGCTAAATCAACATTTCGATGTAAAATCCAATGTGCAATTTCATGAGCTTGCGTAAAACGTTTCATATTTTGATTCTGATCTAAAATAGGNTCAATATAAATGCAATTCTCATCCGGNGCCATCAAACCTAAAATTTTTTGTTGTCCAACAGCGCCCAAAGAAATTTCTTTATATAATAACCCAAACTTTTTTGACATTAGTTGTATCAAAAATTCTATATCTAAATAGTGATTTAGAAATAATGGCTCTGTAATTGATTCAAGCCACTTATTTGCCATATGACATAATTTATAACGCGAATATTGTGGAAGATCTATTTTAATCATAACAAATAATAAAGTAAAAAATNATCCTTAAAAAAACTATAATCATATCTTATTATTTACATATTTTTCGCCATCATAACTATCTTCGACATAGCCATAATCAATTTCAATAAAATTATTATAGTCAAAACGTTTTTCAGATAAATCAATTCCGAAACTAGACAAAAAAAACTTTAAATTTTTTTGACTCATCGGTGAGTCGTTAATCATTTTTTTATAAATAGGCGTATAAGATATATTTTTAAGGAAAGATCCAGGATCTGTTTTAGAGAAAAGTGCAAATTNCTTACTAATGTTGTTAGCTAAAGTTTGAGCATGCTTAAATTCTTCCTCATTGTTAGAGTTAAACTCAAATAAATCTAAATGCTTTTGATCTGAAAGATTTTTAAAAAGTGTCACACTACTCTTAATATGTTGAAATAATTCAGAAGTTATTTTTTGAATATTATCTAACTGATCAATTTGTTTAAGCAAGTTTTCGTCTAGCAATTCATCTAAGATATCAAAATGAGACTTTTTCGAATTTAATATTTCTTCTTTGTTCTTAAATATAAACTGTATAACAGCATCCCTAAGATTAATTATAGTTTTATCCAGCTTTTTTTTACCAAAATATGTTTCTGGATTTATGTTTAAATCGTTACAAAAATTGGTGTAATGAACCTCACCAAACCAAAAAGAAAGACATTTCACAAGAAAAAAAATATGATTCTTTTTTTCATGGTCATAAATCTGATTAGCTTTTTCTTCTTCAATCAATTCTTTCATATGCTTAAAGACAAATTCAATCAATTCATCATTAATTTCAGTTTTATTTTCAGAAAATATNTCAACAATTTTTTGAAACATATATATAATATAAAAAGGATCACTTGTTTTATATTTTAAATTAGTTAAATATTCTTCAAAGTTCTCAAAAAAATTTCCNTTATCATAAATCCTTTTCACCATCATTTTTATATTTTTAGTATCAATTTCCTGAATTGTTAAATCTATAATAGGCTTAACTTTTGTTTTGGGAAAACAATTAGAAAAATAATTCCATTCTTTATTTGATGACGAACCCGTAGACTCAGGTTTAACTTGTATTTTAAGAAAAAAATAATCTTGATCTAAAATCCTATCTTCATAGGGAGGCTTTATATCATTGCTCTTATCAGATGAAAAAGAACAACATGAAGCTAATAGTTCGCACCATGTTTTTTGACTTTCAACTGNATTAATAAAGCCTTTTTGTTGAAAAAAATCTGCTAAAGTTTGATTTTTTTCTATCCAATCTTTCGGAATAAAGTGATTATTTTCGAATAATAATTTACGATCTNTAAACAAACTCTCAACTACTTCAATATATTTTTTTTTATCTAAAATTAATTGACTTAAAATATTAAATAACGGTTTATAGATTGAAAATTTATCATGAACACTATAGTTATCAACCTGTTCAGTTAAGTTTTTTAATTGTTTACCTATTTCACCATAATNACCAAATAAAGACTTTGCTTTATCAACATATGTTTTAAATTTTTCTGAAATCATCCATTCTGATANAGTTGCAATATCAATAGATTCTTTATCAAGTTGATCAANAGATTCAAAAATATATTTCAATATCTCATGCTTATTAAAAAAGTTTTTAANTAAATTTCCAGATTGNANGTTATATGATCTTGATANANTGGAATACGCTCCAAATTTTTCATAATTTCTTTTATTATAAGATGTTTTATCAACTACAAATGTTATAAAATCCTTTTCCTGTAATTTTATTTTTTTTAATTCTTNAGTTTCTTCTTTAGTATCAAAGCAAAATCTATGCATCAACAGAAACATGTTAATTTTTTTTCTGTATTCATATTTAAAATCAGCAATATTTTTTAAAAAAAGACCAAGGGTTTTTGCATAATATATTACTAACGGATTTTCTTTATTTTCATTTGAAAAGACAATGTATGTATTTTTTTCATTAGCGAAAGGAGAACTGTATGATATAGTTTTATTCGTATGTTCTGAGTCTAATTTAGAAAAAATATGTTCTGTAATTTCATTCGTACTTTCTGACTCTAATTTAGAAATATATGATGTAGTTTTGTTCATNTNTGCTAAATCTAATTCAAAAAAAATTTTTTGAAATAGTTTTAGAAAATAAAAAAAAAAGTTCTTTTCATCTTTTAGTTTATGAATCAAATTGTCTAAATTATTTTTACTGATTGTTTTATTTTTTTTAGCTTTTTCAATAAAAAAATTAATTCGCTCATTAGCATCGANTTGANAGGAAAANTNTAATTTAGCCTCTTTNTTATCATCATAAATAACCTTGTCANATGGATTTATGGAAATAGTATTTGATNTTGTCCNATTAACANGATTTAACATAAGCAACCTTNAAATTTAGAAATTAATTAAAAATTATAAGTAAATAAACAAAATTAGACAACAAAAAAAATAAAATATCAAAAATATAAAGNAAATCGGTTATACTGAAATATAAAAAAAGAAAAAAATATNAAAAAAATAATCTCAATAGATAAAAAAGAAAAAAGAAAAACAGAAGCNCTGGATGCACTACATAGGNTTTATAGTAACTTTGAAAATGAAGCAGAAGAAAAAATTCGAGAAGCATTGCCAGAAGCACTAATTTTAGAAATTATTNATAATGATAATTAAAAAAAAATTTACACAATATTATAAAAATAAATATAAATAAAATTAGATTCCAAAAAAATAATTTGTTAGGATTATGTTATGGCAAACGAAAAACAAAAAGAGTTTTGGTCCGGTCATGGGGGTCAAAATTGGGTAACAAAAAAAGAAACACTAGACGATATGTTATCTCCNTATGGTTTAGAAGCAATAAACCATTTAACTCTAGATAATGATTCCCATATCCTTGATATTGGATGTGGCTCTGGAGAAACCACATTTCAACTAGCCAATCAAATATCTAGTACAGGGTCTGTTACAGGTATCGATATTTCAGAACCCCTTCTAAAATTAGCTTCAAAAGACAACAAATTTCAAAATGTATTATTCATTCAAGCCGATGCACAAAATTCTAATCTTCGAAAAAANTTTTATTCTCATGCGTTTTCAAGATTTGGCGTGATGTTTTTTGAAAATTCAATTTCTGCATTTCGAAATATTCATAGCTCACTAAGAGAAGATAGCCAATTAAGTTTTATTTGTTGGCAATCGCCTCAAAAAAATTTNTGGCAAACATTAGTGATGATGGAAATAAAAANATTTATCGAAGTNCCAACACCTAACCCTAGAGACCCAGGNCCTTTTGCATTCGGCGAAAAAGACTATGTAAATGAGATATTAACTGAAGCAAATTTTCAAAATATTGCTATCCAACCCTATGAAAAAGATATCACTATTTTTAAAAACTATACCACTGAAAATGCTGTAAAAGAAATGTTAGAACTAAACCCATCGCTTCACTTTCTTAAAGAACACCCCCAAGAANTTCAATTAAAAATTAAAGAAGCTGTTACAAAATCATACGATAAAAGAAAAACAAGCGAAGGCTTTTCTTTCCCAAGTGCAGCTTGGATTGTAACAGCTAATAAAAAGTAATTATTTTAAGTATTTATCCAAATAAGCCACCGTATCACGTATCATTGTATCTGTTGATGTAGGTGAAAACCCTAAAATTGTTTTAGTTTGATCTGTATTTAAAAAATAATCATGACCAAGCATTGGAATTGAAGGTTTCATGCTTGAATCCAATAACGAAATAATCTTCATCATAAAATTGGGAGCAACTTTATCAGGTGCTTCATAACCAATATCTCTAACTTGATTACAGAATTTAATCATCCATTCAGGTTCATTAGATAATAGAAACCGTTTCCCGATTGCCTCATCATTTTCTAATGCATTAATATGCATTTTTACAACATCTCTTAAATCAACAAAAGGAATTTTCATNTTTGGAACCACAGGCATTTCTTTTTTTACAATCATTTTAAAAAATCCAATTGATGTTTTATTTAAATGATTACCAATACCTGGNCCCCAAACAACAGAAGGATTAATCGCTGTTAGTTTAAGTTGAGGATGNTCCTTAACAAAGTCCCAAGCTGCCTTTTCAGCTAAAGTTTTACTTTTGGTGTACGTATCGATCGCTTTATGATCTACATTCGTCCATGTTTCATGACTATATTGTGTTTCATCAAAATTTCCAAACCAAACAGCCGCATTTGAAGACGTCATAATGACACGATTAACATTCGCTTTTAAAGCCGCNTTTAAAACACGTTTTGTACCTTCAATAGCTGGTATTAAAACATCATCAGGGTTTTTAGGTTGTTTAGCAGGAAATGGTGAAGCAATATGCATTATTGCATCAGAACCAGAAACAGCGTCTTCCCAACCTTCATCTTTAGTTAAATCAGCATGAACAAAATCAATATCTACAGTTTGATTTAAATGAGCTTCTAAATCAGCTTTTACCTGATCAGCATCACTCATATTACGTAACGTTCCCTTAATTGCGTAACCACCCTTTATTAGCTCGGCTATTGTAGCCATAGCAACATAACCAGCAGCACCAGTAACACAGACTTTTTTCATAATTACCCGCCTTTTTGTTTATATATTCACTATAATACATGTTTATGGGAATAACAATTTTAAAGAAAAATAATAATTTAAAAAAATTCTTAAATGAAAATAATGTAATATATTATATATAATATTCGATATCTAATTAATGAAAAAAATAATATCCTTAACAAAACATAGTCAATTAAACACTTTTCTTATTTGGGCAATGAATGACACTATTCATAAATATGAGAGCACACTAACAAAAACTGAATTATTTCAAATACCCATCAATTCAACTCAATTAACACCATTTTCAGTATATCATGCAGATAATATAGCTAAAGAAAAAAAAGAGCATTATTTAACTGCTCTGGGTGAAAGACTTAATCAAATTTATGATAAAGCTATTCAAAAAATTAATGAACTCAACAAAATAGTAAATAGGTAAAATCATGGCACTTGCAATAACAGATAAAACAATTCCTGAGTCTAAATTTCATAAAAAAAGAAAAGCTAATGAGATTTATAACCCATTAAAAAATGCTCAAATACAAAGCACATTACCATCAAAGCCAGAACACAATTCTAAAGAAAAATTAGTACCTCAACCAAAAACAAATATCCCAAATCATATCGTACCTGAATTCGATGTAAATACATTAGATTTTGATATATTAGATGATCAATTCAACAATCCAAACCAAAACACATCAGCATTAAATTCTCAAAATATAGAACATACAACAATAATAATGATCGAGGATATAGCTAAAGCATTATCTGGAAAAATAAATTCCGAAATAAATACAAAAGAAGCAATTATCAACTATTTAATAGCATCATCAAATGATCAAAGAAAAAATTTAACTGATCAATTAAATTTTTTTAAATATTTAAATTTACCCATAAGTGAAGAAAATAAATTACCATTTAGCTATCGAACAGAAAAAATGGAATCCTATATTTTTGAAACAAAATTTGTTAACTATCAAACAGTTCATCATCATTATGAAGCAGCTGAATCAGTTAATATACTTGTAAGAGAAATAGGTAAAAATAACAATCGACTAGCAATAGCAATCAAGGGCTATGATTACAACTTTAAAAGCAATACAATTACTTTAAAAGAAATAAACATCTATGAAAAACGTGATTTAGATAAAATAAATATTTTACCCGCCGTAAATTCAAGCACTTATAATGATGATTTATTTACTTACTTAAGTCAAAATAAAATAAAATCTAAACATATTAATTATGAAATAAACACCAAAGAATGGACCGCTTTTGAAGAAATAGAAAAATGCCCAAATATAATCAATAAATTAATTGGGAAAATCCATACACCAATCGATTTTTATGAAACAACATTATTATATCTTATAAATTCGTTTAAAGATAAAACAACGAATAAAAATAAACGATTACATTTTTTACAAAATCAAGGATTAGCACCAACAAATAAATTAGACATTGACGTCAGTATAAGAACAGAACAAGTTGGAAATTATATATTTGAGTCAAGATTTAACCACTATAATACAGACTCCACTAACTACGAAAAAGCAAAATCTGTAATACTGTCCGTAACAAATATAAACAACAGTGAAACGAGTATAATTATATATTTGGAAGACTATTACTACAGTTACTATGAAAGCCTAATAACTTGGGATAGTTTTGATATTTCAGAAGAAATCAATACTAAAAAACTTAACACCACATCATTTGATAATCTCCTTAAATACGCACAAGAAACAGAATTAACTTATACAACCCTAGACTTTAACAAATTTAACACACTTATATTATTAGACTCAGAAAGTATAGACCCTTCTGATATGTTTGCCATCACACCGCCTGAAATTGACTTAAATACAATAACTAAATAAAAAATTGTTGATGACAAATCTTAAACTGCTCTGCTCTTTCTTCAAGGATAAAACTAAAGCTTACAAGTAAATTTAAATCATTTTTATAACAAACAAAGGCATTCCCATAAAATAATTTATAACGTTTATTAATTTCAAGTTGATTTAAATAAGCAAGATCAATCTTATTAATATCCTTGGTAAATTGCATTAAATATGATTTAAATAAAGAAAAAGAATCTTCCTCTAATCTTAATAGATTCATTTTTGCATCAGAATCATATAAAGCATCAAGTAGCATTACATTTTTTTTCTCAACTGCATTCAACCATCTTGTAATTGTCGAATGTGTAACATTATGTGTAACCATAGAAGGCACTAACAAGGTCGTAAAAGGTTGTAAATCATCTTGATTTCGTTGTGTACTATGATGAAACAAAATCTTGTTGTCATAAACATCAGTAACCGTTGTGAATATGACAGGAGTACTAAAACCATTACGCAGGTAAAACGTTTGCCTACCAGAGTCAATTCGAACGCCCCCAATATTTTTAGAGAAACAGTCATCCCATTTAATATAACTAACTTGTGGTACTAAAAACTTAAAATAATCATGAATTTGACTATCTTCTGGCGTATCATACAAAGAGCTAACTAAATCTGGATTTTGAGTTCGAAAACCACTATCCCACTGTTTTAAAAATTTGGGAAGCTCCGTAATTTTGTTTACAGAAAAACGTGCCCGAGAATGATATAAAAGTTTAAGTACTGGACGTGATGTTAAACTAAGCACCCAAAACCACGCTCAATTCAATAGATTCTTTCTGAGATAGCGTAATCTCTTCAGCTTCAACTGAACCGGCACGTTGTACATCTTGCTGAATTAAATCAAATTTATCTTTAAAGTTTTGATCACACTCAATTTTCAAACATTCAACGGGATGCTTCATATTTTTTTGGGCTTGTGATTTGGCACCTCTAATTTCAGTTAAGACATGTATAGCAACAGCTAACACACCTTCTTTTTCAGGAAGCCTTACAGATTCAAATTCAACAGCCACTGGCCAGTTTTCTTTATGAATAGATCGAGTTGTCACAAATTTCCATGACCAAATCTCTTCTGTAATATAAGGCAAAAAAGGTGCAAATAAACGTAAATAGAGTTTTAATGTTTCTTGTAACGTAGCCAAAGCAGAGCGTTTTTTAACCAAATTTTCTTCTCGATAAGCACGCACTTTAACCAATTCAATATAATGATCACAAAATTGCCAAAATGCTTGTTCTGTTAATTCAAGAGCAGTTGAATAATCAAAACTTTCAAACGCTTGGGTAGATTTTTCAATTAGAGTCCGATGCTGTTGAATTAAGTCAGTATCGACTGGCTGAGTGATATCTGAAACTGATAAATCATCAAAATCACTTATTTGCATTAAAACAAACTTCGAAGCATTAAATAACTTTGTCGTTAATTTTTGACCAATTGAAAAAACGGCCTCATCTAGCGCAGTATCTGCACCAAGTTTGGCTTTTGTAGCCCAATAACGTATCGCATCAGATGAATACTGATCTAATAAATGTTCAGGCGTAATAACATTCCCTTTCGACTTAGACATCTTTTTACGATCCGGGTCTAATACCCATCCACTAATTACAACGTTTTTCCAAGGTATTTTTTCTTCATGCATCCATGCTTTTACAATGGTATAAAAAGCCCATGTACGAATAATTTCGTGTGATTGTGGCCGTATATCCATCGGAAAAACAGATTCATGTCTTTTTTGATTATCTATCCAATGAGATGTTAATTGAGGCGTTAATGAAGAAGTTGCCCAGGTATCCATAACATCAGGATCACCGATAAAACCACCCGCTTTATTACGTTGCTCTTCTGTAAATCCTTTCGGGCAATGAATAAGCGGATCAACAGGACACTGATCTTCACTAGCAAATAATGGTTGATCATAATCAGGTTCTCCATGCTCATCAAGTTTATACCAAACTGGAAAAGGGACACCAAAAAAACGTTGACGGCTAATACACCAATCTTGATTTAAACCTTCAACCCAAT
This sequence comes from Rickettsiales bacterium, assembly GCA_002690645.1. Lineage (GTDB taxonomy): Bacteria > Margulisbacteria > Marinamargulisbacteria. Next base: position 5,611 of record NZFK01000010.1, on the reverse strand, counting down.
TGGTATAACGGGTTTTCATGTAATAAGGGTGCCAATCAATATTATCAGCTTGGGCTAAAAGCTCTTTTTTGTAATCTAATATCTTAATAAACCATTGTCTTGTAGGAATAAGCTCTACAGGGGTATCACCTTTTTCATAAAACTTAACAGGATGCTCAATAATTTCAGGGTCTTTTGCTAATGCTGGTAATAAACCTGTAACATTAGAATTTGGTTCAACTAGTAATTCCACTATCCGCTTTTGTGCTTTTTTTAATCGTAAGCCAACAAGCTCATCATAATTAGCTTGTGCCTTTTGACTATTATCACTATTAAATGGTGCTTCTCCAAATGTAACTGGCAACATCGTTCCATTTCGACCAACTACTTGCTTTATTGGCAAATCTGATTGCTTCCACCACTCCACATCAGCCACATCGCCAAATGTACATACCATTAATATACCTGTCCCTTTTTCAGGATCAGCATGGGTAGAAGGTAAAATAGGCACCTTGCCATAAAATAAAGGCGTAATTGCGTGTTTTCCAAAATATTTTTGATACCGACTATCCTCCGGATGAGCGACAACAGCAATACAAGCAGCTAATAGTTCTGGTCGCGTTGTTGCAATAACAAATTCAGAGCCATCGTCTACAGCAAAGCGAATATCATGATACGCACCAGGACAATTACGATCTTCAATTTCAGCTTGAGCAACAGCTGTCTGAAAGTCAACATCCCACATCCCAGGAGACTCGATATTTGAAACTCGATTTTTTCTAACTAAATCTAAAAAAGATAATTGAGATGTTTTACGACAATGATCATCAATAGTCGCATATTGCAAAGACCAGTCAACAGATAATGCTAACTTCTTCCATAACTGCTCAAAAGCTTCTTCATCTCGTTTTGTTAAATCTGCACAAGTCTCAATAAAATTTTGTCGCGAAACCGGTTCAAATTCATGTGGCCGTAACTTATGTTTTTCATTTGGCTGAAAAGAATCATTATATGAAACAGTCGGGTCACATTTAATACCAAATACATTTTGAACGCGCCTTTCTGTTGGTAATCCATTATCATCCCAACCCATCGGATAAAAAACATTTTTCCCACGCATTCGTTGAAAACGTGCTATAGCATCTGTATGTGTATAACTAAACACATGTCCAATATGTAACGAACCTGACACTGTAGGAGGAGGAGTATCTACAGAAAATGTTTCAGCTCTATCTTTAGATGGGTCCCAATCATAAACCCCAGCAGTCTCCCATTTTTCACGCCACTTATGTTCAGATTCTGTATGTTTATATTTTTTAGGCAATTCCATGTGCTTGAGTATATCAAGAGAGTAAAAAAGGTACTAGGGATCTCAATTAATTATTAACATATATTGTAGATAGCTTTACGATTAAAACATATAGAAATAGAAAACTTAATAAATAGTTTTAATAGCTTAAAAATTGAAATTAAAAGTAAAACCATCACGAATGAAATTAAAGATACGTTACCAAATATTTCCAACAGAGAATTAAATCATCATAATTTACAAATAACACCTATTATTGATAATAAAAATGAATTTAAAGCTCTTTGTTTAATAATGACAGTATTAATTTTAGGAAGTTCTAGTAGTTTAGTTATATTTTATTTTATAGAACTTTATAATAATTAAAAAATATAATAATAAAAAAAAATTCTAAAATAATACCACCAAATTGTGACTAATGAAAAAAACTATACCTCAGCAATTCAATCTATCATTAACCAGATAAAATTATTGCAGAAATAATTAAAACTATATATTATCTAAAACAATCACTCAAAAAGTAAAATTATTTAAAAATTAATAATAAATAAAAACAAACCATGAACATACACATCTACAAATTACTATATCTATTGAATAGACTACCCTTTGTTAAAGGTAGTGATTATAATGGCATGAATTGGATGTCTCCTTATGACTTTCCTGAAAAATATGTAACTATTTATAGATGAAGTGTTTCTTTTTTCGTACATTTTTTAATCATTTCATCTTCCTATACAGTTTAATTACTTAATAATAAGCTTATTTTTTCTGATAAAAAATCTACATTAAAAAATAAAAATAATAATTTAAAATGAAAAGGAGATTAATATGAATATTTTTAATTTATGCGGTATGTGCATGGAAAATACTACCAATAAGCCTAACGATAAAAAAGAAGAAGTGAGTGAAAAATTAGAATCTGCAGAAAATAATTCTAAAAAACATAAGGTGAAAAAACCTATTCGTATAGAAGAAAGTCAAGTAGTAACCTGCCGACCAATGTAACTAATCATCCGACCAGAAACTCGCGCCGTTTTTCACTATAGCAATATAGTGTTAAACGGTGCAGTTCCCACTTTATTCATTAAAGACATATACCGATAAAATTCTTCGAAAAACATAGCTAAAAAGAGAAAATCTTATACTATCAAATTCTAATTAATCACAATAATAAATTTATAAAACTATACTCATTCAAAAGTGCCTAAAGTAAATAGAAAGACTTTTTTATAAAAAATTATTAAAAATGTATAATCATAATTTGATTAATATTAGGTATCTAAATGTTATAAGCCGAGTTAAATAAAACATATTTAACGAAAAAAACAAATATGTTTGATTCTATTCTTGTTAACAATAATAATGATCTAAATATTAATATTTTAAATATACTCTAATTGTTGTCATATTAATCTTATTGAATTTTTTTCTTTTGTGAGTTAAATTTTTCTGATGTTTTACTCTTTAATTAATCAAACTCAATTTAGTCAATCCAATCAAATCAATACTTCATTTACAAAACAAGAAAAAGCGTTTTTAAAACTATCTCATGCTATTATTTCAGAACAGAATGACACAATTGATTTAGCTATTTCAAATCTTACACAAGAAATCAATAACGAACCGTTTACAGAGAGGCAAATTTTTGTTTTGGAATCTTTACTTAATTTTTATAAATATATTTTAGATTTAGGAATTGAATATAATCAAAATGATTTAAAAAGCACAATAATTCCTGGTAGAAGTTATACTTTAGGAGATTTTTTTTCTGAGAGAATTACTATGAGACACGATTTACATGTATCTTCTGAAACAAACTTAAGAGATAGTTTGATCAAAATAAACAATGTATTAAATGCAATTAGTAATACTAATCCTGAAGATGACTTTATGTGATGAGATAAAAGTTAAGCAACTATAAAATTACAAACTAAGTTTAATAAATCATATTAAAAAAGAGACTGTAAAATAAAGGTTTCTAATTCATAGAAGATTTTTTTTCGTTTGAAATTAAAGAATCAATTCTCAAAATAATTGAATCCATTAATTTAATTTCAAAATCCCATTTTTTTTCAAGTTTTGTAAGGCATTCTGAATAATCTTGATTTGATAAATCTTCTAATCGATTAGCCACTTTCGTCAAAAAGTCACTTGAAACTTCATATTTTTTAGATGGTATATTTGTTGAACTATTTATCATTGATGTTAGTATAACAAAATTAACTGATTAAACCAGTTTATTAAATAATTTATGTTTTTATTTAAGAGTATTTTAAACTTCATCATTGTTTAGTACTAAAATAAATATCTTAATTGATGGGTAGTATACAGATAAAGTTACTCAATTAGAAGTTAAAACCATTTTATTTTCCTCAACACTGAAAACCCATGTACCATGACTTTTACTTCCATCAGAATATTTTATTTCGCCAGTTACTAATCTCATTTCGTTTACTTCAGGAATAAAAGCCCGTTTTCCTTTTTCAATATATCCATCAGGCCGAATAATTACTCCATTAACCAAAACAACCTTATGTAATTCAGCAGTATATTTAAATGTTCCTTTTGCAATTTTTCCATCAATCAAACAAATTTCCCCCTCAATTAAAGCCATTCGTTCTTTTTCAGGAATATATTCAAATATCCCTTTATTAATTTCTCCATTACTAAATTGTATTTTCCCGAATACAAGTTTTGATCTCACTTTAGTATAAAAACCTTCTATTAATTTATCTTTAATAAAACTAGAACTTTTGTAAGTGTATCCCTTAAAGCTAATTGAATCAGAGTTTATTTGAAATAGCTCATTAGAAATGGCATTACCTGGTTGTAAAATAAACTCAATTCCTTCAATAAAGCATTTATAATCCCAGTTACTAGATCTCAATTTAACATCCAGCTCCTGAATGATTTGGTCTGAAGCAATGCTATTAGCAAATTTTTCTTTAAATAAATCAACCATATCACTATTAATATTGGCAGGATTATAATTTCGTAATGGATTAGGAGTATCTAGAATTGGATGTTGTCTAAGCCTTGGGATCATTTTAATGGTTTCCTTTTTATAATGTAATTTATATTTGAGTTTTATTTATTGTCAAAAAAATAAGTAATATTTGCTGATACTTTACTATACTTTGTTAGATTTATTCAATTGGAAGTAAAAATCATTTCATTTTTTTCTTTACTATAAGCCCATTTTCCTTTTTTAATATATCCATATGGATTCATCATTTCTCCATCAACTAATCTCACTTGCTTTAATTCAGGGATATATTCAAATGTTCCTTTTGAAAATGAACCATCAGGAAAAGTAACTTCTCCGTCAATTAAATGCATTCTGTTTAATTCAGGGATATAAGCCCGTTTTCCTTTTTGTTTTTGTACATCAGGTAAAGTGACTTCTCCATCAACTAATCTCACTTGCTTTAATTCAGGAATATATTCAAATGACCCTTTTTGTTTTTCTCCAATAGACAAAGTAACTTCTCCGTCAACTAATCTCACTTGCTTTAATTCAGGTATATAAGCCCGTTTTCCTTTTTGTTTTTCTCCACTAGGAAAAGTGACTTCTCCATCAACTAATCTCACTTGCTTTAATTCAGGAATATATTCAAATGACCCTTTTTCAATTTTTCCATTAGACAAAGTAATTTCTCCATCAACTAATCTCATTATCTTTAATTCAGGTATATATTCAAATGACCCTTTTTCAATTGTTACATTAGACAAAGTAACTTCTCCATTAACTAATGCCATTCCTTTTAATTCAGTAATATAAGCCCGTTTTCCTTTTTGTTTTTGTCCACTAGGAAAAGTGACTTCTCCATTAACTAATGCCACCCCTTTTAATTCAGGTATATAAGCCCATTTTCCTTTTGAAAATGAACCATCAGAAAAAGTAACTTCTCCATCAACTAATCCCATTCCTTTTAATTCAGTAATATAAGCCCATTTTCCTTTTTGTTTTTGTCCATTAGGCCAAATCTTTTCTCCAACAACTAATTTCACTTGCTTTAATTCAGTAATATATTCAAATGTCCCTTTTTCAATCTTTCCATTAGAAAAAGTAGCTTCTCCATCAACTAATGCCATTCCTTTTAATTCAGGGATATATTTTTTTTTCCCTTTTTGCTTAACAATTGTGATGGCATTATTATCATGATTATCCGCATAAACTATTTTTAAAAATAGTAAACTTATACACATCATTAAAATTAAACTAAAATGTTTTTTCATCATAACTCCACAATTAATTTGTTTACATTCTATTTTTGTACAGAAAAATTCCCCTTTAATTTAAAAAGTAGCATATCTTCC
>NZFK01000009.1 GCA_002690645.1 Rickettsiales bacterium | reverse complement strand
GTTACCCACATCCAAAATAATGCGCCTGGGCCACCTGCCGTTATAGCCACTGCCACGCCAGCCAAATTACCCATGCCTATTGTACTTGCTAGTGCCGTACTTAATGCCTTGAAATGACTTAACTGACCAGGATCATTTTCATTATCATATTTTCCACGTAAAATTTGGATTCCATGCCATAGGTATCTAAAAGGAACAAAACGGCAATATATAGTAAAAATTATTCCAGCACCTAAGACAAGCCAGAGAACGTTTCCCCAAACAAAATTTACTATTTGATTAGATAAATTTAAAATAGAGCTTTCCATCTGATAAAAGCATACTTTGAATTATTTTTAAAATCAAAAGATACTTTTTACACTACACATGTCTTTAAATTTTAATAAAAAATATATAGATTATTCTTCAATTGGAAAAATGCTTAAAGTTAGCCCATTTTTATAGTGTTTTGCTATTGATATAAATTTGTCTTTTGTGACTTTTGGACATGGGTTTTCAGATGTGATTTATTTTATAGGATATATTCAAAGGCTCCTTTTTCTTCTTTATAACCTTTTATTTTGTTTAAACATGTTTGATAAGTTACTCTTCTTCCCTAAATTAAACATGTTTGATTAGTTTCATTAACATATTTAAATAAGCCTTCTTCTTTTTTTCCATCCGTTACTTTAACATCTTTAAAAAGTCTTGAGCTTAACTTTTTAACAGTGAATTCCATTTTTTCTTTACTGGGCATGCTGACTTAACAACTTCCTTAGTATTTATTCTATAATCTTTTATCATTACATAGTATAGTTTTTATTAATTATTATATAAATATATATAAATACAATTTATTTAGGATATTAACATGAACATCCAATGGCCAAAAACTGGATTTGATACGGGATCCACTTTTAGAAAAAGAAGAATAATAGATGCTGCTATTTTATTAGCATCTACTGTGTCTACTAGCGTAGCTCATAATGCGACAAATACTGAAGATGATAATAAAGATATTAATATTTCAAATGGTGGGCTTAGTGCTGGATTATCGATTGGCGTTATGTTTTTACCATTTATAGCGTATTATGTTTATCTTCGTTTAAACCCTACCGATGATTTCGATACTGGATCGGATAATACTTAGCCTTGTTCTGATTTAGAATCTGAAATCAATGATAGTAACAATCATGTTAATGAAAATTAGTTATCAAATACAAACTGTACTTTATTGTCACGAAAAGCAAGGGNTGCTGAAAACGATTTACCAGCCTTCGATGTAAAACCAGAAACATTTTTAAGCTCTTTATCTTTAATTAACGTTAATGCTTCATCTTTTGATAATTTTCGTTTTGCAATTTCTTTCCAAATGACAAACTTACACCCTGAATCGCGCCATTGATCGCAAGAATATGCCTTTGCTGTTTCTACAATATTTCCTTTTTCACATGTTGGGCATGGCGCTAATGCTTCTCGATCAAAATTCATCTTCACTTCGCCATTTACAAGTTCTAAAGCGGCATTAAAAGGGTTCCCTTCTTTGTTTTTAAAGCCCTTTATCACACTTGTTTTACCGTCTTTTAAGAGTTTTTCAACTTGTTTTTCTGTAATTTCTTTTTGTGCAATGGTTTTCCAAATCACAAACTTACAATCGCTTTCCTTCCAATGCGTACAGCCATAAGACTTCTGGGTTTCTATTACTTTTCCAGGATCACATTTAGGGCATTGACCATAGACTTTTTGATCTGCCTTAATAGCGACTACATTACTCTCACCTACATTATTAATAACATCAGCTGTAAATTCTTTTATTTCATCCATGTAAACNTNCCTTTGATACGNCCCATCTGCCATATCGTTTAATTTTTTTTCCCAATCACCTGTTAACTCAGCAGAAAGTAATGCCTGTTCTTTAACACAATCGATTAAATATTCAGCTTTTTGCGTTGGAATTAATTTATTCTTCTCTCTTTGAATATAGCCTACATTAATTAATTTTTCCAATATTTGGGCTCGTGTAGCTGGAGTCCCTAACCCACAATGCTTCATGGCTTGTCGTAACTCTTCATCATCAATATTTTTTCCAGCTGTTTCCATTGCTGCNAAAATCGTGGCTTCTGNATGNAATGCTGGNGCTTTTGTCTGACCTTTTTTAACTGTCGTTTTTTCCGCACCNATAGNATCATTTTCATTTACTATCGGAAGAAGTAATTCTTTATCCTTCTTTTTTGATTTTTTTTCTGCTTTGTCATCATCATTTTGATACAATTCACGCCACCCTAGTTTTTGGATAATCGTGCCAGTAGCCTTTGTAGTATGCTGCGCAAAAGCACTAATAATTTCTGTATGATCTTTTTCACATTCAGGGTAAAAACTTGCAACGAATCGCCTTACGACTAAGTCATAAATATTTTTTTCTTGTTCAGATAATCTAGAAACATCTGGTGTCTTATCGGTAGGTATTATCCCATGATGATCGGTTACCTTTTTATCATCAATCATCCGTGCTGCCATATTTAGTTTATGTTGCTGGATATGCTCGATATTAGCTTTAAAATCAGGAATATTTTTAACTTTTTCAAGAAGACTTGGAAGTTTTTCTTTCATATCTGTACTTAAATACCGGGAGGAAGTTCTTGGGTAACTTAACAGTTTATGAGTTTCATATAGTGATTGTGCTAATTTTAATGTCTGATCTGCAGAATATTTAAACTGTCGATTAGCCTCTTTTTGAAGCTCGGTTAAATCATATAACAATGGTGCTTTTTCATTAATTTTTTTCTGTGTTAACGATTTTATTATTCCTTCCTGAGCTGTTTCAATATCATTTTTAATTTGATCTGCAACCGCTTTATCTGCACAACGATCTGATTCTTTATCAAACCACTTTGTTTGAAAAGTTCCATTAGAATGCTTCACATCAACTAATACTTCATAAAATGGCTTTGAATCAAAATTGATATGATCTCGATACCTATCAACCAACATTTTTAATACTGGCGTTTGCACTCTTCCAACACTCATCACCCCATGTCCTCTAGAAAACTTGATTGAATATGCTCTCGTTGCATTAATACCAACAATCCAATCTGCTTCAGATCGACACCGTGCTGAATCAAATAAGGGTTCATAATCTTTTCCCGACTTTAGTTTATCGAATCCCTCTTTAATTGCGCTGTCAGTTTGAGATGAAATCCATAAACGTTGTATGGGTAACTTTGATGAAACCTCTTCATAAATTAAACGAAAAATAAGTTCACCTTCTCGCCCAGCATCTGTTGCGCAAATAATTCCATCGATATCTGAACGATTAAAACAAGTTTTAACTATCTCAAACTGCTTGGATGACGAGGTAATAATCTTTTTTTTAAATTGGTCTGGGATGATAGGTAAGGCTTCATAATCCCATTTTTTGTAAGACTCATTATATTCATCAGGTTGGCAAAGCTCAATTAAATGACCTAATGCCCAGCTAACGACATACCCATTGCCTTCGATAAAACCATCTTGCTTATTTGGAATTTTAAGTACTTTCGCAATATCTCGGGCGACAGATGGTTTCTCGGTAATGATTAATTTCATCATTTCAATGTATCATAATCAGTTCTAGCATTCCAGTAATGTTAACTTTATTTAACTATAGCTTTCAGCAGATTTAATCGTAGATTTAGCATCTCTGAAAACGTATTATTTAACACAATACTACACTGTTACATAAGCTTTAATTCTCTCCTTTTATTTTTTATAAAAACTTATATAAAATATACTTTAATTCACAATACCTCAATATAACTTTAAAGAATTTTTATTTATAAAAAATATATATCCCACGGCTCAAATAAAACCATTACTAATTATTTGTTCTAAGATTTTATTTTGTATATCTAAAGGTTGGATATGCTAATTCAATATCTTCTTCTTTTTCAAATTTATCTAATATTTTTTCCCAAAAATTATGTTCACTTAAACGTCTTTGCTTAGGTTTTACTAAATATCTAACATGAAGTTCAACACCAGAATCTACAACTTTTGTATAGATTATGGGGTCAGTATTTTTATACTCGATTAAATGGCGCTGCATCGCTTTTTTAAGCCCCTTTTCTAGATCTCCATTATGCGTTTCAACTTCTTTTTTAATAGCTTTTGTAATAATAGATTTAGCTTTTTTCCAATCTGACTCTAGCGTTACTAATATTTTAAGCTCATTCCAAATCCAATCAAAGCCTGTTGAATAATTATAAATATCTTCACTCAGTACTTTAGACATTGGAACAAACACAATCCGGCCTGTACTTTGTTCAGCATCCACCCAATTACCCACTTCTAAAAGTGTTATTTGAAACCAATCAAATTGTAATACATCCCCTTTAATATTATTAATTTCAATACGATCTCCTACTGTAAAAGGCTGTTTGATCAAAATAAATAAATAGCCTGCAGAGTCTGCAACTATATCTTTGAGCGCAAAGGCTAGACCCGCTGTTAAAAGACCTAAAAATGTTGTAAATGATTTAATGCCGGTTAACCAAACAATCGCTAAAAATACAATTGCTAACCCATAAATAATATTGGCATTTACACGCTGCCACTTATAGATTGCTCGATTTGACTTTACTTGTTTCTTGATAATTCTATTAATAAGATTTTTTACTATAGCCAGTAACAGAATTAGGAAAATACTTCCAAATACCTTTGGGAGTAATGTGTTTGATAAAATTTCTGATAGAGTGTTTATATCTAATTCTGGCATTAGAAAGTACTATAGTTTATGATGATCGAGTATTCAAGCCATTTTATAGACATCATTTGTTAATAAGTGCCTCTGTAATTTTACGGTTTTTGGGTTCCATTATATAAATTAAGACCATGCCAGGCTTAATCTTATCTTTTGGCTTGGGATTATAATTAAAATTTTTATCTCCCTTATAACGAAAAGAAATTACATTTTCTTCAATCTCGCCTTCTAACTCTAATTCCTCTATAGTTTTACCACAAAATCGAGATTCTTCAGTTACTGAAATTTCTACAACTCGATAATCTCCAGTTCTCATCATGGTGTCTAAAAACGTTACTACATTTGGTGATATTACTTCAGAAACAATACGTAACGCGCTAATATATCGATTTGGAACAACAGAAGAAGCCCCAGCACGGATAAGTTTTGATTTGTTTTGTAAATTTAATGTTTTTGATACTACTCTACAATCTTTATTTAAATGATGTGTAGAAATTGTTAGAAATAAATTGTCTTTATCTAATGGTAAAATTGCAACCAACACAGCGGCTTTAGAAATTCCAGCTTCTACTAAGATCTCATCTTCTGTTGCATCACCATTTATTATAATCATTTGCTTAAACTTACTCGCAAAGTAATCACAACGCTCTTTGTCTTTTTCAATTAAAATAAAATTACGTTTTGTTTTTATGAGCTCGGTAATAATATGTTCTGCTGTCATACCACCTCCACAAACAATTATATGTTCATTTAAGCTGGTTATTCTTGACATTTTTTTCCTCCTTTCTAAAATTTCTTGTAATTTTCCTTCTATTAAATAATTAGCTAAACTACTTAAAACTAATAATAAATTTCCTAACCCAATGATAATGATATAGATTGTAAAAAGTCTTATCATTGCCATATTTCCTGTTGTTATTACCTCAGTAAATCCAACAGTAGATAACGTAATCATAGTCATGTAAAAACAATCAATTAACGATGATTCATAGCCAGAAAGTACATAGTAGCCGTAAGAACCTACTACCACGTTGCTTAATGACAAGAGCAAGACAATGTAAACCTTACTTTTTACCATTAAAATAATATAAAAATTTACAAGGATCGAATTAACAATTAATAGAGTTGTTATAAACCAGTCAGACTGATAAAAAATTAATGCCCCATTAACTACTAATTGAAACAAAAATCCTGCGATTAATAATTTTTGTTTATCCATGCATTTTTATACAGAAAAAAAAACTTTTTTAAACATCAAAAAAAAAATACAAAATGTTTACACTGATGTAATTATTGGTTACTCTTTTTCGATAACTAGCTGACTTTAAAATAAACTTAGGTTTTTATGAGTAACATTAAACAATATATTTTTTTAATCAAAGTTATTTTTTTATTTTTTCAACTAATCCTAATTAGTAGTTGTTCGTCATTAAATGAGTCTAATTCAGATTGTGCTGATTGTTTGCCCCGCCCAGTACAACTAAATGAGGTTAGTATTCAAGTAGACTTTAATATTCCTGAACAGAATAACTTTTTTATCTCTGGAACTTATATTAATAGTTTTACACCATTGATTACGAGTTTTTTAACAAATAGAAAGGTTAATTCAAACCCTGCAAAAAAACTAGATATTAAAAAAAAGTTTGAACAAAAATTTAGTGGTTTTAATATTCATAACTACAATGTAAATTTATATAAAATTTCATACTTTATTCAATCTGTTGTTACCAATGAACCGGTTCAGGTTTCAGGGCTTTTTATTGTTCCTGATGTAAATAAAGAAATCCCTATACTTGTTTTTTCTCCTGGTTCTCGCCTTGGTGATTCTGCAGAAGTGCCAAGTGAGGGAAATAGTGATGAGTTATATACTATTTTAGGATCCTTACTTTCTTCAACTTTGGGGTTTGCAACCTTTATTCCAGATTATGTTGGTTGGGGCGACTCTGACAATTTTACGCATCATTATATGAATGCAAATGAGGCTGTTCAAATAGTTTTAAATGGTGTTGAAGCAGCTTATGAATTTAGCCTTACATTAGGTGGAACGCTTAACTTTTCTCTTAATAAAGATGTTATTTTGTCTGGTTACTCTCAAGGTGGGGTAGCGGCTTTACTAAGTACAATCTATGTCGAACGTTTTCCGACACATTACCCAAATATTAATCTCGTGGCATCACTCCCTATGGGTGGTGTTCCTAACTTAAGAGAGCATATAATACAAATTTATAATAATAAATCCTATGAACTATCTTCATTTTTACCTTATATATTAATTACTAATGACGAATCATATGATTTTTATACAGATTTTGCTGATATTATGGATGCTGATAATCATGCTGATATTGAACACTGTATAACATCAGGAGAATATACCCTTATGGAATGCGATACCTTAATTGATAGTAATGATCCTTTAGGTGTTTATGAAGATGACTGGCTAAATGCTTTTCTTTTAAATATTTATGATGGTAACTATTCTGACCCACTTGAACGATTTGTGTTTGAAAACTCTGCTTACTATTTACTAAACGATTGGGAAGCTCAAGACCATTTAGGCTATCGTTTTTATCATTGCTCAGGCGATACTTATACTTTTTTTGATATAGATAATGATTTTGTTGATTATCTTAAATCAGAAAAAAATGCGAATGCTTCAATGATAAACTTTGGTGATTATGATCATATGGAATGTATTATTCCGTCAATTACAGATGCTGTTTATTGGCTTTCTACAGTTTACTAACTTTTTTATCATATAGATAAAATAAACCACTTGCCTCAATACATATTTGATTTTTATGATAAATTATTGATTCACATTTAATTTTCTTATCCACTATTTCAACTAACCATGCGTTAATATGATACTCTTTATTTAAATACACTGGTTGTAGATAATTAACATTCAAATTCACTGTCATAGAAATACGATTTAAACTAAAACAAATCAACCCCATTACATCATCACAAATAGCCGATAGGACTCCCCCATGCGTAATATTTGGTGGTCCCACATGCTCTGGTTGAAATATATAACTTGCAGTAATCATATTATTTTCTACTTTTGGCCGCAATTTTAACCCTTGCGGATTTTTACTTCCAATAACGAAATTATATTGATCTTTATATTCTAATTCTCGTGTTTGTGTATCATATATTAAATATGGATTTTCTGTCATTTTATCTAAAGCTAAACTAGACTTTTTACCTGTTATATATTTGTAGTTCATTGTTAAATTATAACATGTGATTAATAAGGCTTTTTGTCAAAGATAGCCATTAATAGCTACTTAAAAAGTGATAGCCTGTAAAAATAAGATTAGTTAGTATTCTTTTTTGGGGTTTATACAAATTCCTAATGATGCAGCAGCAGCGATGGCCCCTTGCTTGCGCTGTTGTTCAGAAAATGAACTTGATTTACTCACTAAAGTTGTTGTAAAAGCAACATTTGATGCAGCTACTAGGACTATGGGTAAATATTTTCCTACTTTTCCAACGTTAGACATCGTATTTGAAAAATCTGCAAATTATATAATATTTTTCCACAAAAGATGTTTAATTAATGGTTATCCAGTGTGGCTTAAACTGAGCCCATTTCATTGATGCAACTCTGCAAAAACGTTCTTGGTTTTCAGACTTTAGTTCTATTACCCCATCCATTATATATTTGATATTATTTAAAATGGTTTCGTCTATAGTTCCTTCTTCGATGATAAACAAGGTTGTCACATTCCCAAAGGCTACAGAGGTACGAGCTATTTGATTTAAAAAGCGTTGTGCATCACTAAGTTCGAAATTAATTAATAAGCTTGATATGGAATCTATGACTCGTCTACCCCCTTCTTGTACTTGTGGGGTTTGTCCAATTTCGTAACTGGCATCAGAAATTAGACCCGATAATTGATTTAATTCTAAACTTCCTTTTACAGCAAATAATTCGTTTTCATTTGGGCTCATTGATGACCAAGAATAGGCATCTACAAAACGTAGTTGATTTGATTCTTCATAATTAATCCCATTTGCATATAAATTTTGGCGCACTCTAGAAGGATCATCATCTAAAGCAACAAATAAAGCATTTTCTCCTTTATCTAAACCATTTTTTATAAACGATCTACATAAAGATGATTTTCCTGTTCCAAGTGACCCCGTTAATAAAATATTAGAGCCAAGAGGTAGCCCTCCATATAATAATTCATCTAGCTCGGCTTTTCCTGTTGGGACCCGCTCTACATTCTTATCAACAATAATACTTTCTGTATGCTCCTGATTAGCATCGTGCTTTAGCTTTGACTTATAGCGTGTTAATAATGTTTCTGCTTTTGTTTTTAATTCTTCAATATTGAAAGGTTTAATTACATAATCATCAGCCCCTTCTTCGAAGCCTGCGACTTTATTATATTCATCTCCTAATGCTGACAACAATATAATAGGGATGTCTTCAATTTCAGGGTTATTTCGTACCGCTCTACATACTTCGAAGCCATTTTTTTTGGGCATAACAACGTCAGATATAATTAAATCTGGTTTAGTCTCAAATGCTTTTTCAATTGCAATTTCACCATTTTCAGCTGTAATTATCTCAGCGTCAATTTCATTTAGCATAACTTCAAGTAACATTAGAATATTGGATTCATCATCCGCAATGAGAATCTTATTCATTAGATCGGCTGTCTTAGAATAATGCCTCTTTTTTCAAGAATTTCAAAACTATATTCAGTTAAATCAATTCTCGTCCCTCGCATTTTTCTGATTCCAATGGTGCGAATGTGTTGCTTGTTTAAGTTTGCTAACTTTAAAACAATAATTCCTGACGTTGCAAACTCCTCAATCCCAAAGGAACTAACTTTATCAGATCCAACCGGAATGTAAGACGTTAAAAGGGTTGTACATTCTGCATTATCCTCAATCGCAAATACTAAAGATCTAATATACTCAACAACAGCAGGAAACTGGTAATCTGAAAAAATTAAAGGGGCTATAGGATCTATGGCTAATCGAGACGCATTGCTTTTTCTAACATACCCCAAAATATCTTTGACGATATCTTCAATGTTTATTCCCCCACCATCTTCATGCTTAACTGTACTAAAATACGATGTCACGTCAATTATTTGAAGTTGCCCGTTTTCAAGATGTGGTTTTAAATCCCAGCCTAATTCAAATGCATCATTAATGATATGTTCTGGTTTTTCATCAATAGAAATATAAATACCTTTTTCGCCTTGCTTTATACCTTCCAATAAAAACTGAAGTAAAAATATAGATTTGCCAGTGCCGGGCTCTCCTGCAACTAAATAGGAACGACCTTTAGGTAGTCCTCCGTAAACTAATTTATCAAACCCTTCAATACCGCTGTGAATTTTTTCCATATGACTAACTATAAATCATTTTTAATTTGAGTTGCAAGTTATTTATTCTTATTTAAATATTATTGCTATGTTGTTACTAAAAACTAGTTTAGGAATTTTTTTTTATTGAACTTTAAATATTGAAAAATAATTAATCTAATAATAATAATTTTATCTTAAAGAAATCATTCGATTAACTTCCTTTTGATGCATCACAATTAAAAATTTAATACTGCTTTCATTAAAAGTGCTGAAATATTATAGTTATTTTCATTGTTTAGGTTGTCGTTAATTTTTTTAATGTAACCTTCTGCTGTAATTATTATATTCTCAGCATATGCTAAATTAGTTAAGGGATACTTTATATTAATTTTTATAGTCCCATTTTCAACAAACTCATCAACATTATCCAATTGAGTTTGAATAAAATCTCCATCTCCAGTTAATGAATTTGTCTGTTCAATTGTGTTTAATCCATACCCCATGGACCCCACACGTGTGTAATCTAGATTTATACTATAGGTTGATGTCTTTACAGGCGTATACTTTACTTTTAGCGTATAATTATTTCCATAATTTATGTTTTGAGTAGTATCATTTTTTGTTGTGTATTTTTTTTCAGATAACGTGTAGCTTATCGATGAACTTTTTAAAGGTTTAAAACTTACTGTGTAATTTACTGATTCAATATCAATATTTTTATCAGTTTGTCCTTCAGTATTTTGGTACTTCTCTATCAATGTAGATATGGAGTACTTACTTGATAAACTTAAAAATTTAAATATTTTCCAAGTAGCTGTTCCAGAATAGATTCGATTATTATTATTTATATAATTTGAAAAAATAGTATCGTCGTTAATCGTTTTTGCTTCAATAATATCGCTTAGTGAAATATTAATTGTTGGCGACCGATATTGTTCGTAGCTTTTATCAGCGGCAGACACATTCAAAGACAATTTAGCCAGAGGAGATATTCCTGTGGAAACTGAATAATCTAATTGATCTTGATATGTTGTTCCGACTGAATTGTACTTATTTCTATCCAAAACAATATTTGAACTTGAAATTTTATAATTTAAATTAAGTATATTTAGGGGGTTGATATTTCCTGATAGATTTACTCTTTTTAAGTTCTTATTATCCTGGGAAAGGTAATAATCATCATTTGTCTCTTGATATGTATTATTGAGTTCATCAAATATCATGTAATCTTTTTCTTCAATATTTCTTAGATCTTCGATTACATAATCTGAATTTATTGAAATACTTCCTAGCCTTAACCGCTTTTTCTTTTTGAATGGATTATTGATATAAAACCCGGGAGGCCTAAACGATAAACTATGCTTTTGATTGTTCTTTTCAATATTTGTTGTTGTTAAGTTGCCAGTGACTTGACGTGCTAACGCTTGTGTATTTGTATCTGATTCTTCATTTTTTAATGAGTATGAATAATTAAAAAACTCTAATAAAAATATTTTTGGCTTTAGACTTACAGCACCTGAATAGTTATCTCGCTTTGTTACGACATAATTTTCTGATACTGTTGTTGTTTGGACAAGATTAATATAGTTAGAATCGTATTCGTTGTAAATGAGATTGTTTATTGTAAATCCTGGAGCAATATCAATTACATTTAATGATACTTTATTTGATTCTGATAAGTTTATTTTTCTGCGATCATTTTTTTCTGACTTATTGAAACTATTGCTATACTTTATGCCCGTATTTTTTATTGGCTTAATTAGAAAATAATTCACTGGGAACCCAAGGGCACGTAATGCAGAATAAGGTAAAAAATTGGTTACCCCAAATAATTGTTTTTTAGTCAAGTCACCCTTTGTGTCTAATAAAGGTGACTCATTCTCATTTTGCGAATACGAAAAATTGGTATTTATCCAATTGGATAATCTATAAGTACTGGACCCTCCAAAACTTATTGAAGACTGGTCATAAGAAACACCATCTATTGTTTTTTTAATGGTATTAATACGATTATAATTTCCTCGTACAGCTAACCCTTTAAATGGGTTGAAGTTACTTGAAACCCCATAATTTTTTCGTTCTGATATGGAAAATTGAGTATTATTTAATGACGTTGATTCAGAAAAAGACTCATAATACGAAGGATTTAATGTTACTTTACCCAACATCCATATATCAGGGTAATTTAACGTAGACTTAAATGAGTTTGAACTTGTTTTTGTGGAACTTCTGTTAATACCATCAATATAATCATTGATACTTCTACTAAAACTTCTAGCATAATTATTTTTTATTTTTTCAGTATCATAGTTAAAATTCCCTAAATATGAGTATGTTAATTTATCAACACTGTGCGTGCCGTCACCTTGAAAAGCATTAAAAGGGTCTTGAACTTGTAGATCATAATTTAATTTATGACTGGCTTGAATAAATTCTAACATCTTCGAATTTAATGAACTTGATATTGTGTTAATACGCGTAAACTTATCCTGATCTATTTCATTTTTTCCAGCAAAGTTTTTACGATATGAATGTGTTAAATTAAAATTATTACTTTCATTTATATTCCATTTCAAACTCGTGTTATACACAGATGACCCTGTCGTTTCTTGAATATTTCCTATTGGCTTAAAGTCATCCTGAATATGTTTAATTTGTGAATTTATGTTAAGAGAAGGTGTTATATAGGATGTGATAACCTTAGATGCATAGGCTGTTTCAGCTTTGCCAGATACTAATGCGCCNCCGGATTCATAATATTTAAAATTGGCTTCAATAATATCTTCTGCAGATGGAGTAAAGTTCTTAAAGAAAAAATAACCTGTTTTATAATTAATAAAATAATCTTCAGTCTGAGATCTAATTATGTCGTTTACAATAATCTGTTCAGATCCCTCTACAATGTTTGGAAACCCTAAATAATAACGATCGTTATCAATACCAGTCCCGCTTANCTCTAAAAGTTCTCCATTGAGTTGTGTGTTACTATAATTATCACTGCCAACGGCTAGCTCTGCACTAACATTTATTTTGTCGGTTAAATTTGTTTTAACTTTTCCGACTGCCATTCTTTGATACACATTATCAAGTGTAATNATACTGTTTGGGATATAGTTATAAATTAATTTTAGCTGCTGTTGTGCGCTAGGATAACTATATAGTTCTGATCCAGGATTTTCGACGTTATTTAAAATAAAGTTGATTTGAATTGTCTGCCCAGCATCTAAATAATCAACACTAAATTCACTTCCNACTTCTAAATAACGCTCAACCCCATTATCCCAAAATACGATATACTCTACTCCATTATATTTAACTGGAACATCGTTAAATGAATCAAAATCGTTACTGTTAATTTGTGGTTGTCCATTAGCCGCAATATAAGCATAAGTATCAAAACTTTTTAAATAGTCATAACTTACATAAAAAGCGGATTCATCTTGATAGTCTGGATTTGTAATTTCAATTATACCTTGATATTGATCAACAANTTCAAAATCAGTAGATGTTAATGTNGTATGNANNTTNTTTCCAGTTTCAATAACNGANACNNTNANATTTGANGTAGANTCTATTGGGTTATTGCTTAACACTAAATAGTTAGTCGTTGGATTTATATTTACATTTTCAGACGTAATTGATAGAACTAANTCTTCTTGATCTGATGGAAGATTTTCTTCAATATATGTAACAGCAAAATCTATGCCTTTTTGCTGAATTTTTTGCAAGGTAACTTCTTGTTCTTTATACATGTACTCTATGTAAATTAATGATGGGTATAAAATTTCATAATTAAAATATAATTTTCCCTCATTAAAATCTATGATGTAATCTCTTGTTTCAATTAATAATTTATTATCTAAATAAACTTTAAAGTCTTTATTTAAAAGGTTTTGATGTTGAAGCTGGTAGGGCCCTAAAGAATTATTTCCTATTAAATCTTCTTCATGTTTTAGAGTTGCATAGTAGTCATAATCAACTTCAATTTCATCTCCAGGAAAGATAAACATTGCCAATGATAATTTNCCTTGATCAATATCAAGAAAGTAGTCTTCATTTCTGTTTAGTTTTAANTTATTNAGNGTTACTTTATCTGAACCNANNACTATATTTTTATGTTTTAATTTATATGTAAATTTATCTATAAANTTATATCTTTCTGTGAAATAGTTTTTTAAAAACTTGGTAATAATAGCGTCAAAATATAAACTGTAATTTGATGACTTATCTAAAGTTGATTCTAGGAAATATATATCTTCACGAATAAACCCATTTTGGTCTAGTGTTTTATTGGCTACNAAGTCAGACCAAATNTTTTGAGCATCTTCNCTTTCTATAAGTTCAATCGACTCTAATTCATTTGCTTGAATTTGAATTGATGAATAACTAATTTTTCTTTTTTCAAGGTTATTTTTTTTTGATTTATGCTGCTCATAAACCTTATTTAATACAGCTCTAATTTCAGTAATTTTTTCAGGAAAAGGATTTGGATCTTCAAATATTGAATTTGGTAAATCTGGGCTGTAAGACTCCATTAACATAGAGTTATTATCTAAAACTTTAATTTTTTTTAAGTACTTTATACTTTTTGCTATTTCTTGAAAATTTAAAGCACTATAATCGATGAACGATTGCATTGTAACGAGTAATAAAGTATTTATATCCTCTTCTTCAGACATTGTATTATCTTCATTTAAAAACTTTTCTGAAAATGAAAGTACTTTATCTTTTTGTATTTTTACACCTTCTGAATTTTGTTGATAATCAAATCCAAAAAAGTTTTTACGAGCTAACATAGGAATATAGTCAGCAATAGGATTTGAAAATTCATAAATTATTTTAAAGAAATCATTTTGTTGAGGTGGATTTTGAAACGTTACTTTTCCTTCAAAATAATTTACGGTGTAATCACGATTTAATTTTATTTTTTTATGATTTACGTAGATNTGAATCGAGTCTTCAAAAATATAACGGTGTCTTAATTTTATTGTTTTTTGACCGGTACCAAANCCTGAATAAANNTGNGGNTTAGANCGCTGTTTACCCATGGANAATGTTATTGATTTTAATGGATCTTCATAACTGTAATGTGCACCTCTTAATGATTTATTAATCGATAAATACTCTCCATTTTTAAAAGCGCTACTAAAATTAAAAAATTTAAATTCTTGGTTCTTATATTTAATTTGAACATCATATACATCGGGAGTATCAGGTTCTTGNAGNATGTTNTAGTATACATATAAATCTTTTGCTAGCTTACCTTCAACATTAATTTTCGATCTAAAATCCTTTCTCAGTTGCCCTATCCTAATATCACGAGGNACTTTTTTGTATANTGGATCATTTAAAATAGTTTGATAGATAGGATCACTAGGATTATTTGGACTAAAATTTCTGCCACTGACTTTAACCTCAAAAAAACCATCTAAATTAACATTAAAATCTTGAGGTGCTTCACGGTCTGGAAAACCATAATTTTCCTGCCCTTCATATTCATATTTTTTTGTTTCTTTTTTTAGCTTTTTAGGTTTTTTATAAATTGANATCACNGGCTTNAGATTNCTTTTATCAACTTTTTTTATCGGTTCAGATTCAGATTTTTTNATCCAGCCTATTTTTTTTTCTTTATTTANTACTTCATAAAAANTATCATAATTAANNCCTACTTCAAAAATNCTNTCTTTTTCNGTTTGATATATGGGTTGAGATTTTTCAAATGGATTAGCGTAAATNAATACATTTCCTGTTGTAATTTGAATGTAATTCACTTTATCTGTAGCTAAACAAACTGCTTGAAAAAAAAATAATAATAAAAGTATTTTTTTCATTGTCTTCTAGTAATAAACATCGCNTCACCAAAACTATAAAATCGATATTTATTTTTTATNGCTTCTTTATAGGCTTTACTCATAAACTCTACTCCTGCAATAGTTGATACAAGCACAAANAANGANGATTTAGGTAANTGAAAATTTGTTATCAAAGCATCAATGAATTGAAANGAATANCCAGGNTTTATAAAGAGNGTAGATGATCCTGATCCTGCTTTAATTATATTGTTTTCAGCTGCACTTTCTAATGTCCTNGCTGATGTTGTNCCAACAGANATNATGTTTTTTCCNTCTTTTTTAANCTTATTTAACCGATCTGCAACATCTTGATCAATATAATACATTTCTTTATGCATTTGATGNTCATCAATTGTTGTTGTTTCAATTCCTTTAAATGTGCCATACCCTACATGTAATGTAACGTATTCTATTTGAACNCCCTTGTATTGAAGCTTTGCGATTAATTCATCTGTAAAATGTAACCCTGCNGTAGGNGCAGCAACAGANCCAACATTTTTTGCAAATACCGTTTGGTAACGNTCTTCAAATTGNTTTGGNTTNGAACANTTTATATATGGTGGNANAGGGGGNTCNCCTACCTCATTAATAAAATCAATAACATTTTTTTCAGCTAAAAATTTTATTTTACAAAATCGNCCTTTGTTAATAATTTCACCCTTTAANTGAGTTGTAAANTCTATAATATCGCCTTCATTGATGCGNTTTGTCGGTTTAACTAAGCATTTCCAACTATTTGTTTCTAATTCCTCGAGTAAGAATACTTCAATTGCAGCCCCTGTCTTTTTTGTCCCTTTTAAACGTGCATTAATTACTTTTGTATTGTTTAAAACTAAAACACTTTGCTCATCAAGTAACTCTGTAATGTCATGAAACTTTTTATCTTGGATTGAATTTTTTACAGGGTCNCATACCATTAAACGACTTTGATCACGTTTATTTGAAGGCGCTTGGGCTATTAATTCATCTGGNAATTTAAAATCAAAACGTTCTGTTTTCATAATATTGATTTCTATTATTTTTTTTCTGAAAAATTATTATAAGATATTGAAATACTTTTGGTAATAATATTAAATTTATTTTTTTTAAGATCATTTTTCGTTTGCTTTTTTCTGTGTTTTTATTCTACTTTTTTTTTCTAATTCATTCGCCAAACGAGATGCGAGGATATGAACCACTGTTTGTATTGATACTTCAGGTGGTACTGCTGAACTGCGTGGAAGTAAAGATGCATCCATCACATAAACATTTTTTAGCCCGTGGACTAACCCATTTTTATTACAGACACTTGTTTGAGGATTTTGCCCTATTTTAGCGGTGCCCATTTGATGAGTTGACCCAAAATTAACTGTCGACTTTGTAATGTAAGCCCATTCTAAACGTCTTAAAAATCTTTCAAACGGCTCTTTTCCTCTTTCCCAATGTTCTGCTGCATTAGACATTAGAATAATNTCTTTAGCCCCTGCCTGATAAAACGCGCGTGCTGTTTGGCAAATACCATGTTTCATATTGTTTTTATCTGGCCTTGTTAACGAATAAGACCACTCTAGATCAAAATTAGATTTTGACTTTACCACGCCATTGCCACGATCTGCTAACATAACAGTTGCACCAGCCCAATGACTAAACTCATTTATAATTTTATTTCTTATTTTNGTACTATCAATCCCAATCCATGANAGAAATAGGCCTGGATGTAANGGTGCAGATTGGATTAANTACCCATANTGGTCTTNNTCTCTATAAAGCTCATCATCACAATATATCGCTTGTGGTGTTCCTTTCCATGGGTAAACCGGATCATCAAACTTCGCAGCAACTAAAGCTGTTGGATGAATAGCTAAATTCTTTCCTATTTGGGGTAAATTAATTTTACTTCTTTGTAAAATTGTTGGTGTAGCCAATGCCCCAGCTGATAAAATAACGGTATCTGCTTCAATAACAAACTGATCTCCATTTTTCTCTACTAGTATTCCCGTTGCCTTATCATTATCCATTTTTATACTAGATACAAATGTTTCCGTACAAAAAAGAACTCCATTATTTGCTGCAGTTCGATGCCAGGTTTCTAATACACTTTTTTTATTTCCTTTTTTACATCCAAAAATACAAAAACCACAACTTTCCCCTGAACATTGCTCGACATTTCGAGGTGTAATTTTAGTGTTGTAGCCTATTTTTTCTAATCCATCGACTAGCTTTCTTTCTTTTGCGGCTATAAAACTTGAAAACTGATTAACATTTAATGTTTTTGAAATTACTTTCATGCTATTTGAAAATTCCTGAGAACTAAACATTCCATCTAATCCAGAATATTTATCCCACTGATTTCGAATAATAGTTGGTGTTTCAAAACTGCTGGTCCAACCAATTAATGACCCTCCACCTAAATTTTTACCACATAACATAAAAAGATCTTTCTTCTTTGATCTTATAATTCCTGAGCTTTCAAATAGCTCTTTAGCGTCGCCCTCATTCATAGAAAAGTCTCGACGATCTTTATACTTTCCTTTTTCAATTACGATAACCTTGAACCCTTTTTGACTTAAAATTGCGGCAGCTACAGCGCCTCCAGCACCTGATCCTACTATTACAATATCTGCTTTTATGTCTTGGTTTTTTTTGGGCTCTAACAGTGGTATTTGAGCATGTAGCCTTTGAATAAAATCATTTTGGAACTTATATTCTGGTATATTCATAATTAAGCTTTCTAAATTATCATACTGGCAAATAATGCAATCGATAATAAACATTTCAAACGTTTTCATTTTAGACTTTATGGGCTTGAATATATTTTTTTCAATTCCCTTAATAACCACCAAAGGATTGTTTTTAATTTGTTTTTTAGTAAGCATTAGCTTAAACGTAACCAAACTAAATAAAAATGGATTTTTATAAATTGCTAATATTAGCTTTATCTGTTTTTTTATATCTGGGCTAACTTCATTAAACCTATTTCTGATAAGCTGTTTTACCGCGGAATCATCTTTTAAAAAACTTCCAGTAAACGTACTTGAACGCAACTGTTCGAACATAGCGTGATAGACCAGTGCTATATTCACCATATCCTTTTCATCTAAAACTATTGTTTTCTGCTTTTCTTTTTTATTCATTGAAACCAAAATATGTATACCCTAGTTAAGTAAAAAGTAAACATAAATTATAAGATCAAAAAATATATCTTTTATATCTAATTTTTTGGGTCTTTGAATTTATACGGTTAGCCTTACGAATATGATGCATATAAGTTGAGCTTTTGTTTAATTTGAAGTAGATTTTTTTTGCTTTTTACTAAGATATCTTATAGTCTATTGTTTCCAGCAAAAAAATTAGATTATAATGTTTTTACAATTGTAATTTTTTGAATCTTCTAAACGATATTTAATTAAGAAACTTATGAACATTCAACATGTAACTACATTAAATAGCCAACATTATGAATCTTTTCGAATTATTTCTGATTCAAGCTTAGACTCTGATAGCCAATCTGAATTAGACCCTGTAGAACAAATACCTTTAATAACAAATAAAGTCAGTAATGCCTTGTTTTATTGCTGCTTGGATATAAAAGCTTGTTTAAGACCAGTTTTTAAAAGATGTTTTTATTAAAATAAAGAACATTCTTACACTCTTATTTTTTATACTTATGAAAATCTAAATATTGCTTAAAAAAAGACGGTCTTTTTTGGGGATCGAATTCTCTGAAATCACCATCAAACTTTCTTACTTGTTTTTCATTTGTAAACATATATGACCGAAATATCTTAGCGTCATCCACTTCAGTAAAGTTTGGCTTATCTGTTTTATCAGATAGTCCACTAAAACCATTAAATTCTTGATGAGCCGCATATGGACGTGATAGAAATTGTTTTTTACTGCGGACTACATAATGTCTAAAAATAGGGAAATCTAATAATATTTTCCAGCCAATATTTACAGGAACAAGATCACGTTGATTTAAATCAAAAAAAATACCTTCTTTATTTTTAAATTGACGAATCTCTAAGTTTGTTCCTGGTTCATAAAAAATTACTTCTTCAGTGATGGGCTTATCTTCATTATAGGTTTCTTTTTGTGACTCATGCAGAAAAAAATTTAGTGGTCTCCAATTTATTTTTTCAGCATTTTGTTTATCTGCTTTCTTAATAATTTCATTAGGATCGTCGACTAACATTTCATCACCATGTAATAATGTAAACCAACCTTCATAGCCTCGTTCTTCTTGTGCTTTTTCAAGTAAAAATTGACGAACCCCATCATAAACTTTACGTTTTGGGTATAAATCCTGATCTTTAATTAAATAAACTACTTTATCAAAACTTTGTATAATGTCTGCGGTTTTATCAGTGGAGCCATCAAGTGCATAAATTGCATCGAAAAATTGAACATTATGCTTTAATGTTTCTTCGATAATATCTTCTTCGTTATATGTCATTAATAGACCAATATTTTGTGCTTTCGTCATTATTTATCCTTAATCTGTGAGATATTCTAACATACCGTTACAAAATCTATAAAATATAGATTTGGCCACTGAATCTATATTTTTTTTATTCTATGAGTTAAAGATGTTTAACTTCAGCTGCTTCCTGATCCATAATTTTTTGGGACTGCTGCTGAATATTATCTGCTACACGCTTAGAGTCAATTAAATAATTTTGTATTTTTTCTTTTGTTGCTTTTTGATCTGCTGTAAATGTTGATGTATCAAATTCATCTAACAATTTAATTAATACCTTTGCCCCCTCATGATCTTCTTGAATTAATTTATACAAAAACTGAGGTGTCTTGGACCCTCCTGTAGCAGTTGATTTTTGCTGCTTTCCTGTGGAGCGCTGACCTTCATTGATATATATTTGAACCACTTTATAATGGTCAATACGGTGCTTTAAAGAAATAACTTTAGATGCCAACTGAGCAAATACTAACTGTGGATTTTTTTCAATTATTGATTTTAATTGCTCATGTATTTTTTTGGCTTCAATAATTTTCTGATTATGTGAAATAGGCCTTGTTCCNCCCATTCTAAATTGTAAAAGCATNTAATCCATNGGNTTTAAATGCTTTTTAAATTCTTTTTCTAACTCTACTTAAACTTTGCTGATCNTCTTTTAAAATGGCNTTTTCATAANCAANAATNATATCTTNAANNCTANACTGATCATANAATTCCCTTCCCCCAGCATATTCATCTAGTATGGGTATNGCGCTNGTNCCAGCACCNGTCTGACCAGGATANACNCCNTTTTTTACGNTTGTNACTTCTTTACCTTCAAAAAAAGCTATTTCNTNACCGCAGCCTTCCATACATTTTACATCTGGAAATACAGTTCCNATATTATCNCCATTTGTACCNGCAATCCATGNTCTGANATGAGTATTATATAATTTAGGNTCNCTNCCCTGATATCCAGTATTNAATATAGTATTCATCTCTGTTTGNGCCTGTAANACTANTTCAAACCCTTTTTGTATTAAACTTANTTTTTTTTCGTGGTTNNTTTCTTNAATTGCTTGTCTAAANNTATCCTCNATTTGAGNNATATAATNACTATACCGTTTCTCCATGGCNAAATGAACAAATCGAAAATAGTTTTCNGCTTCAAAAGCNGCNGGNTCNCCTGTTTCGTCTTGAAATGTATAAAGGGGGCGAAACGATTGAACCCATTTAATAATTTGCTCTTGATTTTTAAAATCAACTTTTTTTGCTAATTTATCTGTATCTTCAATATTTCTACAAGATGCGCCAACGTAATGATCGTAATATGTATATTCTGTATGTCGCCCAACAATTTTTGATAATAGCTCGTAAGGAGTTGCAATATATTTAGGAATAAAATTTTCAGCTTGGCCAGTTTTATTATAAGGCTCAAAAGACCAATACTTTTCTACCCATCCCGCTGCAATAAAAATATTATTTATAATTTCTGCTTTGTGCTGTTTAAAGGTTTCGTTTGTTTCTTTTAAATAACTATTAATTGCTTTGATTATCACATCATCTATATACAAATGTTGTTGCCCAAGCTCTTTGACCTTTTGCTGAAATGTTTCTTCTTTTTTCCCATAAATATAGTCACTCCCTTCTCTGGCGAGCATCCCAAATGTATTCAAGGTCTCTTTTTCTATTCCATCTAAATCTTCAAAAANAAATAAATCAACTACATACCCTGGCTGATATTTAACCTCTGTTGTGTTTTTATTCCAGATACGTTCTGAGAATTCTTTTATATTTGAAGAATTGATAGTTACTTTTGAACCTTTTGAACTAGTTAATTTGTGACTTACCTCGATACTTATATGAGGAATGGGAAANCCNTTTATATCTGCAGCTTCGGTTGTTGAATGAACCAAAGGGCTTTGATTATGCGTTGATAGATATCTTTTTTGACTACTCATCAATGAAATTGGCAAACCCTTCTCTGTCTCCACCTTAGCTAATCCTTGAAAAATTGTATAATTTGTTGGATTAATTCTTTTAGCTTGAACAAGCTTTTGNACAATATGATTTGTTTTTTTACTACGATAAAGCTGTTTCACATTGCCTGGTTTAAATGGAAGCTTTTTTAATAAATCTTTCGTAAAACTTGATGTAATAGACATGAAATCCCTCTTTTTGTACTGAAATTATATAAAATAGTACCATATAAATTTAAGTTTTAAATAAACTTTTATAAATTTACCTAAATTACTTTTTTAATTGATATTTATTTTTATTTTAATTAATATAAAAAACTTATCACATGATGTAAAAATCAATTATCTAAACGTCTATTTTTATTAANTTAAATAAACTTTTACTTTTTGATCGTGATGAAGATAAAATTTTTATGCTAATTTATTATTTAATAACTAGCCTTTGATAATATAGTTATTTTAGGAGAAATAAAATGAATGAATTTAACTCTGTTTTTGCTGGATTTGAAGCTCCAAGTAATAGNAAACTATTTACTGATCAAGATATAAAAGATTTTGCTAGACGTTTAAAGNATACTTCAACAAAAAATACAGAAGACATTAACCCTATTATTATGGTTGGTGATGACCATTACAATATGACTAATTCTGAAGACAAAAAACTTTTTTCAGAAAAAAATATTGACCATATTGGCGCGGCTTTAAGCGACCATTTATCTGATCAATGTAATGGGTATAAACATCATAATGCCTTTGTTAAAAAAGGTAATGAATTTTTTACGACATCCCAACATATTGTTGATTCTGCGAAAATAGTTAAATCACAACTAGATAATTTTTTCTGGATTGGAGATTATAGCTACAATATTCTGACTGGATTAACATTTATGTTTACTCTTTTTGTCGCTTACAAGGCAACAGACGCAATTGATGAAGGCGCTAAAATACCTATAATTGATGGTTTT
The DNA here is from genome assembly GCA_002690645.1 of Rickettsiales bacterium. Classification (GTDB taxonomy): domain Bacteria; phylum Margulisbacteria; class Marinamargulisbacteria. The sequence goes on along the minus strand of NZFK01000009.1, from coordinate 7,775 downwards.
CCAGAAGGNCCAAATGTTGGTAAAACATTTAGTGCATTACGAACATTTTCTTTAGTTACAACAGATAACTCATTACGACTTTTTATGTTGAGCTTATTATTAATACCCAAAGTATTTCCAAAACTTTCTAATTTTTTTTCACATAATAAGGAGCTATCATTAAGCTCAAGTAACTTTTCAAAAAAATGGTTTAAATTTCTTTTAGAAGAACAAAGCCAAAAAGAATTTTCTCATGTTCCACAAGTTTCTCAATTTAATCCAACAGATTTATCTACTATCATGATTCTTCCTGATAGTGCTAAGGCTGAGAATATTTCTTTGCTTGAACAATTTTATGATAGAAATTTTTTTNTAAATCTTGCAAACAAAAAGCATACTCTAAAAGGATTTAATGCATTGGGATTACTAAAACAATCTACTCTTGAAAAATTTAAAAATTTTGAAAACTCTAGTCATGAACCAGGTAAACTTCAACGGCGTACCTTTTTACTTGATCAAGATTTATTAATAAAACTACAACCTTATCTAGAGTCTCATATTGATGCACACAATCTAGAAATGACTCAAGTCCAAGATACAATCAAATTGGAAGATACCTATTTAAAATTTAGAGATTATTTTTTTGAACAGTATACCTTTCATCCGATTGGCTTAGAAGAACAGCTATTGCAGTTTACAACCGATATTACCGTGCCTATATTGCGTGATCTTGAAAAAATAAAACTAACTTTAAAAAAATCCCCTTCTCAAAATTCGCTTAAAAATCATGAACTTCAAAAACTATTTAACACTATCCCAACAAGAGTGTTTAACTGTTATGGAACTTTTGGGGTTGGTAAAACAGATTTCATAAATGCAGCTATTAATGCGCTAGAAAAATGTATTGAACAATCTTTAACTGGGTTTGATTTAAGGTATAACGTTGAAAAAGATGAAAAACAATTATTTCTTCCTCAGAATACTTTCTTTAAACCTGTAAATCGATATGATGCATTAGAAAATGGGCCTTTGAAATTAGCATTTTGGTTAGCCTTGATTGCCTTAAGCTTGGATGCAATAGGATTGCCGCTTACTTACTTTTATCTTAGTAATCGTTCAACTCAATGTATCGATGAGCTGACTCCCTACTGCAATGATGACTCCATTAGCTATGATCAAGAATGCTATAATCCACCTATTTTTAATAATGCCCAAACTACTGCCAAGATAACATGCGCCGATATTAATGCTTCTGACCCCTGGACCTTTTTTACACTTGCACCCTTTTTAAATGTTTTGTTTCCGCATTTGGTAGTTAAGCTTGGCTCTTTGGCTATTTTAGCCGCTACATATGATCAAAAAGGGGTTATACACCCTAAAAAACTTGGCTTACTAACTGGTGAAATTGGCCCAAATAACAATGAGCATTTGATGACTATTTTTATGAATGGTGATTTAGAAAGTATTAAATCTCAGGAAACCATTTTTGAACGCGCCAATTCGGCTCTTTCTAATACAATTTTAATTATAGGAGGGACAAATCGTTCTAAAGAAGAAATTTTAAANGGACCAAATATTAGTACTGNAGAATTTCCTGAAATAAAGCCGCCTAATGTAACATTAGAGTTCGGAAATAAAAAAGAAGAAATCGATAATTATGATACCCTTCTAGAGCTTGTTAAGCAAAGAGTTAAAGCATATGAACTCAATATTACTGAAAACCAACTCACCGATTTATGTCTGTTTTTTATTTCTGATGATAATAAGCTCATTGTAAATGATATGAGAATGAATAAATTGAAACATGAAATAAAAAAGCTAACTTCTAAAAATTAAATTGCTTAAGATTTTTCTAGCAAGACTATAGTTACTAACTAATTAAATTTTTTTAATTTATCAGGTATTTTAAATAAATTATTTTGTGGTTATAATTTATTCTTATTATATTTTATTCTAAAAAAAACGAAAATTTATTAAAAAAAAGGTTGTTAATTTGGTTTTTACACTCATATCAAAATATTTNAGACAAGCTCCCAATAATACCTTTTTNCCTACAAAAGCTTCTTTAAAGCTTGTTAATGCAACATCCCCTGTAACGCGGCATCTTCATGCTGGTATTTATCCATATAAAAGTGANCTTTCAACATTTTCAAATAGTGTCTCAACTTTAGAACATCTAAAAAATGTAAAAGGTAATGGCCCGATGGGAGATANCCATTCTAAAGGCAAAAGACAGATCAACTTAAATCAACTACAAACTGAAAATTTACGAGTTATTGAAGCTGGGAACCTTAATGGTGTTGATATCAGTGCAGCAACCATACCGAGCTTATCTTTTAAAACAATGCTTTTTTCAACCATCGTTTCATTTAAAAATGAAGACCCTCAAAAAACTTATACAATCGCTAATTTATTACGTCATTTTTACGAGACTATACAATCTTCAAATGTTCTTGATGCATCTGATAAGTTTATCTCGACTGATGAAAATAGAGAAAAAGTCTTTAATCTTTTACTTGCANAAGANTACCCAATTTTAATCGAAAANCATCTTCAAAACGCCCTNTATGCGATTTTAGCCGATGCTCCAGATAAAATTTATCGTGCTAATTATGAATGGAAATCTCCAAACGGTGAAATAGCCTTTGTATCAACTTATTCTAACGGGATTGAACAGCGTATGGTAGAAGCTGCTTATGTGTGTGCACAAGCCATAAAAAGAGGACAGTATCCATTTTTAGTACATGGAGAAGGAATGGCTAATATNAAAGAAACGCCTTTTGATTGTATAGTAAATGGAAAAAAACAAACCCTTACNTGGACTTACAGATCTTCTAGAGCNGGTAATGAAGAAATCAGTTTAATTAATGATGTATTGAGACAAACCGATCAGTCTACGATACTTCCATTTGAACTCAAACCTCAACAAGGNAAAGAAGAAGCATTTTACCATCAAGATTGTGTTGCTATTTTTTATTACGACAATTCTACACCTTCGAAAGCTCCAGTTATTTTACATTCCACAGAAGATATCAATTATACAGATATTGTTGGTCACTATGGGAAAAATGGTATTGCGGTTATCGCTAAAGATGGCCTTGATGATANAAGCTTAGCCATGATTAATAGGACTCATGAAATTGTTATTGAACTAGACTGCACCAATGATCCATTAATGGCTAATGTTGTTTTAACCAAAGGAAAAGAAGGGCCTGTATGTTTTGTTTCTGATAAGATCTCTCAAGAAGATGAACGAAAATTAGAATTTGCAGGGATTCATGTAATTAAATGGTCCAATGTAGCTGAGGCTGGTGCCGGGGGAATTCAATGTCAAAACTCGATCCAAGGTACAATAAGCTCCCCATTATCTATTGATAAATGGCTTGATAAACATACTGAATTGGGTGTTCCATTACCTTCNCCTTTATTTGTTGAGGCTGTAGCGGAACTATTGGATCAAAAAAATAGTTTTTCCCCTCCTACAAATGATGATGGNAAGCCTGATAGTGGCCCAGCATTAAAAAACTTTATCCCTAAAGTTGAAATAAAAGAATTGATATATGCTAGTTCAACAACTCAGCAATATGGTTAATAAAAGCTATTTCTTTTTGGGAATACTCTCGAATATTATTATTTTCATCTCTTGGAATTANATTAAATCTAATAAGCTTAGGCTGATTATCAATACTTACAAATAGCGACCCAAATGCACCTCCATGCTCAGATGCTTTTAAAAAGGTTANATCNCTATTTTCTAGAAATTTACCTTTTTTAACAAGTACTTCTTTTATACAACGTTTTATTTTTTTGGCATTTTTTGCTGCGAGCATCCAATTTTCTTGGTTAAACGTCTGCAACTGAGCACTTAAATATTCGTTTTGTTGTTTTGAGGGTAACAACTTATGCGAATTACTTTTTTNTTCAAAATAACTCGTAAACGCCTGATTACTACTTGCGATATATCCAGGCCGCTGACTCCAACAAGCTGCATCCTTACCTAATGAGCCTGCGTAAATAACAGTATCAAATTCCGTTTCTAAAAAAGAAAAAAGTTGATCAATTTGATTGATAGGGTGCGTCGTGTTTCCGACATAGGTACTATCTACCAAAATAATTGTCTCTTTAGTTAGGNGTTTCAATAAATTAATATTAAAAACTTCTCCGTTCTTGTTGCCAATTGCCTCAATTAATCGAATTGTTTTATGAGTACCGTTTAAGGATTGTTCACCCTGAGCCATATCCAGTTCTCCTTGATAAATGTCACAATCAAAATCTAATGGAGGAAAGATTTTTTGAGCCATTCCTCGATTCCATATATCTTCAACGTCTTGGCGATTTAATGAAGGTAAATTTGCATTAACTTGTGTTGGCAACTTTATAATATTGCACTTAGGAAATGCGTCTAAAATATGCGCGGGTATAAATGCAGACTGGTCTTGAATAAACTTTAACTGTTCTACTCTGCCAGAAAAATAAGCCAATGTTCGAGATGCTGCATCATGGAACCCTAAAGCTGGGATAGGATTTAATGTACTTGGTACTTTCTTCATACTATTTAAATGGTTTTTGAAATCATTGTTAGCGATCTCATTCTCGTTAAGAGATACTATGCTGGTATAGCTTGGGCTTTTTTTATAAATAGCTTGATTTGGAGCATGAAGATAACTTTGGGTGATGACCTTATTTACTGCAGATTGCACATACTCAATCTGTTCAGATAACTCTACTTTGATATTACACTGTGTAAAGAAAGAGCCGATATCACTTTTAGAACTTTCTTTATAAATTTCAGTTTNAATACCTTTTTCAGTAAACTCTATTAAAAATTTTTTTGCTGTTTCAATAATTGANAATCCTAAATTTGGATANTCCTTTGATTTGATATGACTTTTTCCAAGCTCATTNATAGCCATCCAAAACCTATTATCTTTTTTGTCATTATCACTAAATGCCTTTAACACTATTTCGATTGCTTGAAAGGACGAACCAAATAACATGGTCTTAATTTCTTTTTCTAGATGATTAACGTCAAANTTTTGAGCTAANCTTGTTGATTTACTAACGCGACTATCCATTGGNAAAGANTTTCCTAAATTACCATTACATCCCTCAGACAAACCTAATTTGTCACGTAAAGACCAAGATTGTACTGTTTGATAATNTGGAAACCTGTCATTTAAGCATGAATTTAAATTATCTTTTATGATTATACTTAAAAGTTTGAACATTATTTCATGGTACAAAACATTTTTGTTAATGCAAACTATTTATCTTTTTAATGATCAATAATTTTTGATGATGACTGTTGATCCATGAAACAATGTTGAGCCCATTCCTGTAAAGATACATTGCTGATTCCGGGCGCTAATAATGATGCTCCTAACCAGAACATGCTAAAGGTATGAAAAATTAAAAGTGCATTCTGCATTTCAGTTGCCTTAGTACATGAGGCTTCTCCACTAGGGCCTTGCGCTCCGTCACAACCTTCAATTATTGTAATCGCCGAATAAATACCTATCACAATATTCGTAGCTATACCCGCTCTCAAATAATTAATATTATATTCTAGTTCATGTTTTTCATTTGATCCGTACCATAAACTTTCAATATTTTCTGCTAAAAACTGTTTTGACTCCTGGTTCAGTGACTCAAATATACTTATATGTTGATACTGAATATTTGCGTGCCCTAAAATATAATTTACCGCCTTGATAACACCCATTGACATTACAATAGATTTTAACGGGTTATTTGTTGGTGACGATCCTGATAATGTAGCCAAAGCGATTGCCATAACAGAAGTCGATGTTAGCAGAAAATCTATCTCTGAAATCATTTGGTGAGTGATTAATTTTTTGACTTTATCACTTTCAATAAGGGGCTGCTGTTCGACATCATTACTAAACGCGCCTGCTTGAAATGCCATTATTTTGGAATAAATTCCTTGGCCAGTTAAAAAAGAAAAACCTGCATTCAGTATTAATGCACTTGTCCCCATTGTTAATCGGTGCTCTGAATCATTGGCTATATTGAAGAGCCTACACAACATTTCAACTCCAGTGCCAACCATGGTACTACCCATTACGACTTTTACTTTAGTGTTCAAATTATTTTCAGTTGACCACAAGGCTAATGGGGTTTTTAAAGCAAATAAAGGTTCTTTTATTAATAAAAAATAGATTGATCTAGCACAACTTACAATCGTGTTTTCACAGATTATTGTACAGATATTTTGATTGAAACGTGAATCTAACTTACTTAAGGATTGATTATGTTGAAAACTTATAATTTTATACATTAATTTATTATATACAAAAAATAATTATATTTAAATTTATGTAAAAAACCACACAACCACCCCTTTATATTTAATTAAAATTATTTATATTTTTTATTTATTTTCTAATAACTAACCTTTAATTCATAACATAAGTTTAAATCACTATTTTTTTGGGAAATATTAAAAATAAAAGGCTTTTTTATGACTTTACCACCAATACGGCCAAATAATCCTAAAATAAATTCATCCGACCCTTCTAACGGGAAGGGTGATAAGATTAAATTTACTAACGAACTTCTTAAATCGGCCTCTTTGCCAACCATTGACACTAACGAAAAAGGAAGACGAGCTCGCAACTCTGATATCAATTCAAAAAAGGAACCAAAAACAATTGCTGAAATGCGTAAACTATTCCAAAATACCGATATAACAACTGAGAGGGTTAACAGTGATTTAAATCCGGGTGAAAGACAATCTTTTCCCTTTCCAGATATTAAAAAAGGCATTAAACAAAATCTCTTTAAATCAACTAGCCCTGTACCAGAAACAAGCTCTCGAGGATCAGAGTCTCCAACCTCATCATTTTCAACCCCTAGATCTAATTTTTCACCGCTAACCTTACCAGCTGACCAAGACCGCTTTTTTTTCTTAGCCTCAAAAAAATCTCGTACCAAAATGATAACCACTATAAAGGAAGAATTAAATATTATTTTGAATTCCAATCAAACAGAGGGCATAACCATAGATAAACTTTTAGCCATTACTAACTATATTGATGAAAAACTAACGATTATCTCAAATCTTATTAGCGAAAAAACAGTTCCGGATGAAATAAAAAATCTACGAACTGAAGCACAAAATTTTCTATTAGCGTGCAATACAGCATTCTTGGAATTAACTGACTTTAGCGTGAACGATGTCATACTAGATCTGATTGAAGAAAATGTTTACAGTGAGGATCAATTTGAAGATCGCTTTATATTTAACAACCCTGCCCTTGTTTTTCATGAAGAAAACCAAGTAATTTACAACAATGAAACTTATAATATTGTAGGAAAAACTCACAATCAACAAGGTACTGAAAGTTATTTACTTCAAAACCAATCTCAAGATACTCCTAAAGAAGTCAAAAAGGGTACGCCTGAGCTTAAAAAACTTGGTCGTCAGTACTCAAATCAAGGAAAATCAGCGCCAAACCATAACACAAACATAAACCCTGGAACATTTAAACGCGCAAAGCCTGTACAAGATGATACTAAAATTGTTTTAAAAACAAAGATTACAAACTTTCAAGAACTATTAATTGCTATCAAAGAAAGTCAATTTACAGGAACAGAACTGATTAGTTATAAAACCGGCAAACGCAATGTTGCATTTGTGACAGAGCAAGGTCGTCCTATTCCCAATATTTGGAACCGATTACAAACAGACAAAAAGACAACACTACACCTTCTTTCTTCGGTTTTAGAAAATGTCAAAGACTTACACTCTAAACATATTATTCACAACGATCTAA
>NZFK01000008.1 GCA_002690645.1 Rickettsiales bacterium | reverse complement strand
ACTGGAGTTTTATTTTCAACTATTATAGCTTTAACAAAATCGTTAGTATTTCCTAACGAACTTAATTCATGTTCTAGTAATCTAGCTGATGAGAGTTCTGTAGCTGGTATAATTTTCTTTTTAAGTTCATCTTTTTGGTCTCTTAATTCATTAAATCTTGTTTGGATATCTTGGAGAGGCCAATTTGTAAAATTAGTATTTTCAGTGTGAAAAATAGTAGCGTTTAAGATTTTCTCAACTGTAGTTGTATTTTTCTTAGTAAAAAGTTGAGGTAGGGTATGATCAGGATGAAATATTTCTTGCTGAATATATGTATTTAATATGCCATCAATCGTATCAATGTTTTCAGATTGAGTTGCAGTAAATAATTCGTTACAAGCATCTTTTAAATTTTTAAGTATGTCATTATAGTCTTTTATAGTTGTTTTTTCAGTAATAGGGGAAGAAGATTTTAAAAGGGTATTTAAACGTTGTACATATTCTTGAATGTCATCATCATTTTTAGAAGAAAGAACATCCTTTAATGTTAACGTATCACCATAGAGAAATGGGCTTGTAAAATGATCATTAATAGGAATTAATTTATCAAGTGACTGATTATCAATAATGGTTCTATACTTATTTTTAAGCTCTGTTAATTGCTCCACATACGTTGTTAAATCTTCAACTTTAGATTCCTTTGATAAAGTCGAATCATTTTGAAAATGTAATAGGTTGTTTAATTGTTTTAGTAAATTAGGGTTATAATCAGTTTTGAAAAATGATTCTAATGTCTGGCTTGAAGAGTTTTTAAGTAAATCTAATTTAAGTTTTGTCTCACTTAAATTGTTTTCATTTATTGCCTTAACTAATGCTTGAATTAATTGTTCTTCATTTTCAATTTTTGTACTTAAAATATCATTAAGTTGAGTTAGTTTTGTATTCTCATCAATAGAATTTATCCCTAAAGTGTTTAAATAGGTTTGAAGATTAGTTAAATCAAACACCTGAGCACATGTAGTCGTATCATCATAAAATTTCTTGAAATGTTCATCTGTCATGAATGTAGTTAATTCCGCTGCTAGCTCTTGTACATCCAGAGATTGTTTATTAGAAATGGTTACTAAACTGTCTTTTTTATCTTTTAATTTACCAAAAGCATCTTTAACCGTTGTAACGGCTATCTCTTTATCAAAATATTGATTAGGATCCGTTCCAAGATTTTTAAAAAAACCAGCTTGATCATTTGAAAAAATGACATCTTTAAGAGTTATAGTATCAGCACATTTCTTTAGTATTTCTTCTAATGAGTTTATAACACCATCAATATTAAAGTTAGTTACCTGTTCTTCGAGTTTCTCAAAGATTGGTTTTAGAGTGTCAAAATTTTTGATGACACCCTCAATTGATGTATTATCTTCAATCTTATATTTTGAAAAGGGTTGATCGTTTTCTTTAAAAAAAAGTGTGCTAAACGCTAACTTTTCAACATCAAAACCAGGATTTTGAATACTGTCACAAACATCTTTAATTTTCTCGTTTTTATCTGTAAATAAAGTTAAATTATTATCTAGTGTTATCTTATTTAAGTCATTTAATTTATTTAAATCTTTAAGTGTAGAAAGTGAACCCTTTTTGAGTGGAAAAAGCTTGTTTAATGTCTTAGTGCTTTCAGACGTTCCATTAGAAAATAATTCCGTGATTTCAATGCTGTCGTCAGCAAAATTAAATGGATCATTTTTGAAGCGACTATATGTATCTTTAATAATTTGAAGCTTTGTTTTGGTTGGGTTAGCAGGTTCCATAATCGAACCTGAAAATTTTGTTTTTAGATCCTTAAGAGTTTTGATCTTTTCTGTCAAATCAGCTAACGAGTTTGAATCTTCTAGAGGAGTTGATAAATGTAAAATAGATTGAAGATATTTATAAATATCAGTTTGAAATAAAGTGTCATGTCCAGCAAAAACATCAGCTAATGTCTGGCAACCACATTCCTTAAAAGGCTCTAAAGCTGTTTGAATAGCTTCTAAATATTCATTTTTTGGGTTTTTCATTGCAGCTTGAATAGCCTTATTTAAAGCTTCTTGTTTTTCTTTGAAAGATTTTTCTAAAATTTTGATAACCTCAATGGTTTGCTTAACTGTTGAATTATGATTAATAGAAGCTTTACCTAACGCTATAAGAGTCTTGTTAAGTAACTGAAGCGATTGATTTGTGGAAGTCTCATCTTTATTAAGAAGCTCAGCTAATGTTTTGCTGTAATCACAGAAAAGGTCTATATTGAATTTTTTTAATGAATTTTTAATCTTAGTAAATGTATCTAATGATGGCCCTGTTTTTAGATCATCTACTAGCAATTCACTTGCTGCTTCATAGGTCTGTTTTGCCGTTTCTAAATATGTTTTTAGGTCAGTTAGAGTTGTAATTTGATTAGCATTTATTTGAGTATCTTTATTAGAGGTGTTTAGAATATTTTGAAGGGTCTCAAGATCTTGATTTTTTAAATCAAGTAATTTTATGATGTTTTTATCTATATTAATATTTAAATTTCCTAATTTAGTTAAACAGTCAGTCATGTTAACAACATTTCTTGTAGAGGCACCTTGGCTAAGCAGAGAGTTAAATTTCTTTATAACGTTTTCATAATTATCTAACCCAGTTGAAGAGCTAGTGGTAATGTTTTGTTTTAGTTCTATAGCTCGATTTACTAAAGTGTTTAATTCTTTTTCACTACCACGAAGTTTTTGTAAATTTTTAATTAACGCACGAGAAGTTTCTGGAATTTCATTAGCAGAACTTTCATCATTATTTATCGGTATGTTTAAAGTTTCGATTTCATTATCAACTTTTATTCTTATATTCTTTTTATTGATATCTTCATCGGGTAATGAATCAAATACTATTAAGTCTTTTTTGAAAGATGCCAACAGTTCTCTTCGAATTTTATCAAGCTGGTTTTGCTGATTTATATCTAAAGATATTTCTCTTGCAGAACCTGCAAAAGTATAAGCTAAGTTTGTATAAGAGTTTTTGATCGAATCAATAAGTTCTTTATTTTTGAAATCATCTAGTGTTAATTTTTCTATGAAAGTGTTTAATACCTTTGTACAATTTTTCAATAATGATTGTTTATATTTTTCTAATGATAAATTTTCATCTCCTAACAATTCTGATAATTTATTGTGCATTTGATAATAAATTATATTAAACGAAAATTCTGGATGTTCTTTAAAAAAGTTTTGACGTATATTTTCTTGCTTGCCATTTTCATTCTTATAGGTTTCTAAAAGTATCTCTTCTTGCTCTTGTTGACGATTAAAAAAATCTTTAAAATTTAATGTAGTAAGATCTATATTTTTATATGATTCATTAATTTTTGAAAAATCATATGTATTTTGACTGCCTTCAATTTTAGGATCGCTAGTAGTAGTAGTAGTAGTAGTAGTAGTAGTAGTAGCTTCTAAATATTTACCGACCCTTTTTTTTATTGTTTCTTTTACCTGTGGCAATTCAACCATTATTTTTGAAGCAGTTTTTTTTAATTTAATAGGTTCTACTTTTCCCGTTTCTTTCATGTTTCAAAATATATAGAAATTCTATGTAAAATCATCATAAGAAGATATACCCAGAAAACTATCAAATTAAACATGAAATATAGAGAAAATAGAGATGGTGGGAGTCATAAGCCGGATTTTGTCATGGACAATCATCTATCTAGGCTTAAACTCACGCTTAAGCTCAAGCAACCTACCCGGGAATAATAATGAGTCGGGTCAACTCTCTTCCTCTATTTGGTCTTGCTCTAGACGGGGTTTACCCACTAGTTTATTACTAAACGTAGCCGTGAGCTCTTACCTCACGTTTTCACCCTTACCACATCAGTGGCGGTTTTGTTTCTGCGGCACTTTCCGTCGGCTTTCACCGCCCTCCCGTTAGGAGGCGTCTTACCCTGTAGAGTCCGGACTTTCCTCTCCTTAAACTAAATTAAGCAGCGATTGTCTTCTCCCACCATAATAGGGCTATTTTCGCATATAAATAGCCTTTTTGTACATTCTTCTAATAAATTGTGTAACTTATACAGCGTTAATTGCTTTGGTTGCTGTAATTAATTTAGTATAAATCTGATCTACATTAAACCCAAAGTGATTAGCCACATCTTTTGCTGGAGCACTTAGTCCATAATCTTCAATTGTAATACAAATACCGTTCATACCGACATATTTATGCCATCCAAAAGAAGTTTGAGCCTCAATTACAACGCGTTGTTGTATTTGTCCTCCTAAGATACGTTCTTTATAACTTTCGTCTTGTTCATCAAAGCATTCAAATGATGGAACAGATATAACACGGATACTCAGTCCATCAGCTTCAAGTTTTTTNGCAACATCAATTGCTAAATTAACTTCAGAACCGGTTGAAAAAATAGCAAAATCTATTGTATCGCTTTTTTCTTGATGAATAATGTAGGCTCCTTTTTGAACACCTTCAATTGAGCTNTGTTCAAGTTCTGGCAAACCTTGTCGCGTTAATACAAGCGCTGTGGGTTTATCATTTGTCTCAAGCGCCTTAATCCAAGCACCTCTAACTTCNGTGGTATCTGCAGGTCGNATAACTTGTATGTTAGGCATTGCGCGTAAAGCCGCTAAATGTTCAATAGACTGATGAGTTGGACCATCTTCACCTAAATAAATACTGTCGTGCGTAAATTGATAGATGACAGGCAATNTCATATAAGCTGTTAAACGAATAGCATTTTTCATATAATCAGAAAAAGTGAAAAATGTGCCACACAAAGGTCGAATAAAACCAGATAAACTTAATCCTGCGGCAATTGCACCCATTGCAAATTCTCGGACACCATATTTAATATTTCGTGCATTAAAATTCGATTTAGAAATAATATCTTCCGCACCTATAAAAGTTGAATCTGAACATGATAAATCAGCAGACCCACCTATAAATGCTGAAAATTGGTCATTCACAACTTGAATTAACGCCTTAGATGAAGCTCTAGAGGCTACACCAGGTTTTATATCAGTTGTTTTAATTGCATCTATCAGGGTTGGGGTTATTGGCTGTTCTTGCATTAGTTCAAATAATTTAAACAAATTAGGATGATCCTTTTTCCAAGCCTCAAATTCTTGTTGCCAAGTATTTTCAACATCTTCTTGTTGTTGCTGTAAGTTAGTAAAAAATGTTTTAACATCTTCAGGAACATCGAATAACGGCTCCAAAGCAATGCCAAGGGCGTCTTTAGTAAGTTTTCCTTCATCTAAACCTAATGCTTTTCCATGTGCATCCGCTGTTCCAGCTCGGTTTGGTGATCCAAAGCCAATTGTTGTTTTTGCTTCAATCAAAACAGGCTGTTTTGCTTTTTTTGCAGTAGCAAATGCAGTCCGAATCTCATCATGGTTATGACCATCAATGGTTATGACTTTCCAACCATAACTTTCAAAACGTAGTGCTACATTCTCTGTAAAACATTCATCTGTTGGCCCATCAAGACAAATATCGTTACTGTCATAGATGACAACAATGTTATCAAGTTGCAAGTGTCCAGCAAATGAAGCTGTTTCAGAGCCTACGCCTTCCATTAAACATCCNTCACCAGCTAAAGCATATACAGTTCCATTAAATAAATCATATTTATTTGTATTAAATTTTGTCGCAATAATTTTTTTAGCTAAAGCTAATCCAACAGCATGGCCTAGTCCTTGACCTAAGGGACCTGTTGTTGTTTCAATACCATAATCCAATTCGTATTCAGGGTGACCTGCACAAATTGAATTTAACTGACGGAAATTTTTGATATCGGTTAAAGAGATGTTGTAGCCTGCTAAATGCATACATGCATATTGAAACATTGAGCCATGTCCAGCTGATAAGACAAATTGATCTCTNTTAATCCATCTTGGATTTTTTGGATTTTGGATAAGTATTTCTGAGTATAAAATAGCCCCTAAATCAGCACATCCTAGGGGTAAACCTGGATGCCCGCTATTAGCTTCGTTAATAGCGTCTATTGAAAGTCCTCTTATGGTGTTTGCAATTTTATTTAAAATATAAATCATCCCTTTTTTTTTAAATATTGTTATAATGAAGACAAGTATAGCTTTTTTACTATTTGTGCGCAACAAAAACAAGCTTAGAAAGGATAAAGTTCATGAATGAAAATAATGATAGAAAGTTTTTTTGCAATATTATTAATGAAACGCAAAAAAAGCAGTTTTTTGAAGATTTCTATGTCGATGTNAATGGATATGTAATTTCGTCTGAAGCTAAAAAAGAATTTGAAACTGATTCAAAATCTTTAACCTATGGTGAAGTAACCTATGAAGGGTTAAAAGAAGTATTGGATATAATTCAGCCAAAAGAAAACTCAGTTTTTTACGATTTAGGTTCAGGAACTGGAAAAGCTTTATTGGTAAGCGCGTTAGCTGGTCCATTTGCTAAAATTAATGGTGTAGAGTTACTTCCTAAATTATATGATGCATCGTTAAATGTGAAAGATTATTTTTTGAATTTTTTAAACGAAAAATATCAAGACGCCTTTCATCCGACAATAGAAATTAAAAATCAAAATATTGAAGATTCTGTCTTTTCAGATGCTGATGTCGTGTTAATTAATTCAACTTGCTTCGATTCTGATTTAATCGATATTATTTCACAAAAAGCAGAAGGGCTAAAAAAGGGAAGTCATTTTATAAGTTTTACNAAATCTTTAAATTCTGACCAGTTTGAAATAATCCATCAAGAATATCATAAGATGGGGTGGGGATCTCCCACTGTTTATGTGCACAAAAAAATAGCTTAAGTGAATCAAATATTTTTATCCGGCGAATACATAACAGAACATTTTTTTGAATGTGATCAAGCGACATATCATCACTTGTTTAGTGTTCATCGAACAAGAGTTGGTGAAATATTAGCCATTGTTACAGAGAAATGGCGCTTTACTGTAAAAATAAAAAAAAATGAAAAGACAAAAATATTTTATGAATTAATTGAAAAAGTTGCAGTAAAAGAAAAGTTGCCAGTGTATACATTATTCCAGTCGTTACCAAAGCAAGATAAGATGGGGACTATAATTGATTATGCAGTACAATTGGGAATAACAGATATTTTNCCNATAGTGACTAATAGAACAGTTGTGAAGTGGGACGATAAAAAAGCNCTNAAAAATNTAGAGCGTTGGCAANCCAAAGCGGAAAGTGCGGCTAATCAAGCGAAGCAAGATAAAATACCTCGTATAAATAAAGTGTTATCTTTAAAGGATTGTTTAACTCAATTAGATTTATCAGGCTTTGATGAACTTATAGTGTTTTGGGAAGAAGTAGCTACTAATCGCCATCTTTTTGATCAAATAAAAAATAAAAATGTTCGTAAAATTGGTTTCTTGATTGGGCCTGAAGGTGGTCTTGATAAATCAGAAATTGAAATGCTCGAAAAAATGAACTTTAAAGTTCTCTCATTAGGCGATTCAGTTCTAAGAGTCGAGATTGCCGCAACAGTCGCCTTATCGCAGTTGAAATTACTCTATACTTAGAGCTATAATTTGCAGTGTAAATTGTGAGAAAAAAAATGAGAAAAAAAGAGTTTGTTATTTTAATAGGAATATTGTTTTTTGAAACGGCTCTTATTTATGCACAGCCAGGGACCCTTGATGACAACTTTTTTGATAATGCAACCCAGTACGATGCATCTGAATCAGTATCTCAAGATGGTGATAATTATTCAGCACCTTTAATTGACCCAAATTATGTAGACCCTAATTTTGTACCCACAACTGAAAAACAGATATCTGAGAATGTTGAATTNAANAANAAANCATTTGGTTTATCTTTTTCTCAGATCGCCGATAAAACAGTAAAAAATACGACTGGCTCGGATAGCGTTAATTCTGAGGATATTAAAAAGATAGACCCTCCAGCTAAAACTGAAAAAGTATTTGGTTTTTCATTTTCCCAAATGGCAAACTTTACTGTTGATGAAGAAAGTCCCACATTAAACGCAAGATAATTTTAAGGTAAAAACTTTTTGTACCAATGCTTAGCTATTATCATAGCGTTCCATGGTATTAAAGATAAGATGATGATGGTAACCACTGGTCCTTCAAAATGTCCAATAGCAATAACAATACCTAAAATATTATTAACAACCATAAACGAATTTGAAATAGCTATTTTTTCGCCTTTATGAAGCCAAAAAACTGAAAAATAACCAACAATTTGAAACAAAATAAACGCAAGTAAAATAAAGCCTAAAGATATTATATGATCAGAAAAGTCAGTTACAATACTATTTGCCTTAAATGAAATTGATATTGTAATCATAAGCCCTAAAAGTATAATGATAGCTAAATTATATGATTTGCTTAAATGAGCTTGAATATCATATTTAAATACTTTTTTAATTGGCGGAAATACGCCCCTTTTCAACAATTTAGCAATAAAAAATGGGATACTAATTAACCCTAAAAGATATAAAAACATGTTAGTGTGTTGAAAATANACAACTTTTTCAAATACTTTGAATAAAGCCGGGATTGTAAATATAGATAGTAAGTTTGTAACNATAACAATGGTTAAGCTTAANGATGTTCTTGCTTTCATAAAGTCTGTAAAAACGGCTGATGAAACTCCAGTTGGTAAAGCAGCTAATAAAACAAGACCCATTAACAAATCTTGACTAACAAAAGGCTTAAAAACCAAAAAAACGATAATTGGCATGACAACTAATTTGATAACTGAAATGTAAGCTAATAATAGAGGTTTCTGTAAATGGGTTACAACATCAATGATATCTACTTTTAAAAATAAAATACCAATAATTGTTGGAACTATTAATAATGTCAGCCCTTCTAAATTAGAAAAATACTTTGGGAATAAAAAACCTATTAATACTGATAGTATTAAAAAAATCCAGAAAAACTTATCTCTTTTTCTAATTTTTTCCATATAAACTCCACGTTAAGAACGTTGTTTTATATTAAAACAAAAATGTTATTAATGCAAACCTTTGGCAACTTTTTGGGTGGAAAAGTTTCTGTATTGTAAAGATTCNAGAATATGGTTGTGGGAGATCCTGTTTTCATTGCTAAGATCGCAAATTGTTTGTGCAATTTTGACAATGTTGTCATGTGATCGGGCTGTTAAATGTCCTTTATCGACTAAATTGGCTAAAAAATAAGAGGATTCGCGTTCTATGGGCATAAATTTATTCATTTCTGTAACAGTCATGGATCCATTTTGTATACTCCGCTTATAACGCTCATATTGTCTTTTTCGAGCTTTGATTACATTGTTTTTGATATCATTTGAACAGGGTTGTTCTGTTTTACTATCTAGAAAATCTTTTTTCTGTAAGCGTGGTATTTCTACAATTAAATCAAAACGATCCAGAATGGGGCCGGAAAGTTTTTGTTGATANCGTTCAATTTTACTAGGCGAGCAGATGCATTGTTTTTTTAAGTCTCCATAATACCCACAAGGGCAGGGGTTCATGGCTGCGACAAGCATAAAATCCGCTGGAAACGTTAATGATAGAGAGGCTCTNCTAATTGTGATNCTTTTATTTTCAATGGGTTGTCTTAGCACTTCTAAAACTTGTCGATTAAATTCCGGCAATTCATCCAGGAATAAGATGCCGTTATGAGCTAGGCTTACTTCCCCTGGGATCGGTTTACTTCCACCGCCCACCATTCCGGCGTATGAAATAGAGTGGTGAGGAGAACGGAAAGGTGTTTGGCGACTAAAGATGTTTTTTTTATGTAGTGTATTGGCAACGCTTTGTATTTTGTATGTTGATAGGGCTTCTTCTTCACTTAAAAGCGGCATGATACTAGGAAGTCGNTTAAGGAGCATGGATTTGCCAGATCCTGGAGGTCCTAAAAAGAGAATATTATGTTTGCCTGCAGCTGCTATTTCAACGGCTCGTTTACCTATTTCTTGTCCTTTAACATCACGATAATCTAAAANTGATGAGGGTGGGTTTGGATGTTTAAATGTGAACGTTTGTTTTGAAGTTTTGTTGTTAAGTTTGTTTAAGTCGTGTAATGATTGTATGGGGAATACGGTTACTTTTTCTATGAGGCTTGCTTCCATCCTGTTTTCGTAAGGAACAACAACGGTATGATGGCCTTGTTTGGAGACGAGTTCGCTAATATTGATAATCCCTTTCACTGGGCGAACAGAGCCATCAAGAGAAAGTTCTCCGACGTAAATAGCATCTGGAATTTGTGTTAGTTGGCCTGTTGAAAGAAGAATGCCAATGGCGATTGGTAGGTCAAATGTGGCTCCTTCTTTGGGGATTTCAGCTGGAGCAAGATTAATGGTGTAGTTTCGAGTTGGATAATCAAAGCCGGCATTTTTTATGGCTGTTTTAATTCTATTTTTACTTTCTCTAATGACAGCGTCTGGTAAACCAACTATATGTTCAGTAGGTAGACCTAAGGCGCAATTTACTTCTACAGTAATTTCTATCGCATCAATACCAATTAAGGAGGCACTNTGAATTTTGGATAACATGTCATATAAATATAAAATAAAAAAAATATGACGTAAAGATCTATTTTTGNTCGTTAGTCGTCGTTTTTAGTTTCGGTAATATATTTTTTTACNGTCCGTCGATCAAGTTGTAAAATTTGAGAAACCTTNGCATATGATTTATGTTTTTCAAAAAGTGTTCTTGTGTAGTCTTGTATAAGTTGGTGTGCGGTAATCTCTTTGTTGGACATAGACTCGCTTTTTATGGCTGGCGGGTTGTATTTTCGAGAGATTATTANTCGTCTAATACATTGTTCTAATTCTCTAACATTNCCTGGCCATTGATAGTTGGATAAGTGATCTAAAATATATTTTTTAATAAAGGTTTTATATTCCTTGTAGTGGTTGTTTAAAATTTTTTNACTAATATGATCAATAAAAATATCGATGTCGTTNGGTGTTTGAGAAAGTTGGCTTGCTAAGGTAGGCATTTGAATAATATTGGCAGATAGTCGGTAGAAGAAATCAGATCGAAATTGTTTCGGATCTCTTAAGTCTTGTAGTGTTTTGTTTGTTGCGCCAATGATTCGACCGTAAAATGTGTCGGCTTTTTGACTTCCTAAAGGGTAAAATGTTCGATCTTGTAAAACACGTAATAACTTTATTTGGATATGTGTTGGGGTTTCGCCAATTTCATCAAGAAATATAGTGTGGGATGGTGTTGTTTTGGATAAAACGCCAGTGCGAGTTTCTTGTGCATCCGTAAATGCGCCTTTTTCATATCCAAATAGTTCAGATTCGATAAGAGTCTCNGCGTACTCTGTAAGGTTAATACTTTTGAATAGATCTTTAAATGAATGAGTGAATTTGTTTTCGTTTTCGTTAAAATGAATATAGCTTGAGTAGGCGATTGCTTTAGCTACCATGCTTTTTCCTGTTCCTGTAGGTGCTGTTAGTAAAATNGAAAAATCATCCATTCTATTCCACAAAACGGTGTCATACATTTTTAAATCGCTTGTAAATATGCAGTTCCAGATATCTATTCGTACCTGCGCCATAAGTTCGCTCGACCCTTTTAAGAAATGGTCAATAAAGTAGTAAGCTCGTCGTAATTGGTAAAACATTGAAAAGTAGTGCGCGATGGAGTGTTCTTCAAANCCAAAAAGTTTTAAGTCTGTATGGACTTTTTTATAAAATGAAACTTGAATAGGCTCGTCTAAAATGAGCTGTTCGATAATGAGTTGGTTAAGTTCTTCCGTATATTTAAGATAAATCGCAAATAAATAAAAATACTTAATACTTTCTTGTTCCTTTTCAGGGAAAGAATGTAAATTTTTTTGAGGCTTTAATATATAAGTTTCGGCTAAGTNAAAAAGCTTTTTGCCAATTAATAGTCTTAATTCATCTCTGTCATTGCTATCATTGCCAGTCAATTCTTGATAAAGGTTAATGCTTTCTTTCGTAAATGGGTTAGATTTTAATGCTTCATAAATTAAAGTAAATTTCTTATTCATACAAATATTGTATACATAATATGAAAAAAATGTAAATAAAGCAGGATTTTTTTTCGTTGTAAGAGTTTAAAAGTGGCATTTTAAATGAAGAAGATACCTCCGTGGAGGTGAAAAAAAATTATAAATTTATTAAAAAGGAGAAGGAAATGACAAAAAAGAATTTATTACTAACATTTAATTTAATTTTAATCTCACTGTTTACAATGGCATGTTCAACAATGACAGAAGCAGATTCACTTGAAAATATATCAACTTATGATGAAGATAAAAAGGCATTACAGGTAATTGCAGATAAACAATTAAGTTCTGGAGTGTCAGGTTTATCGACAAGAGGTATATCTGGTTTTAGACAAAGCTCAGAAAAAATAATGAAAAAAGTACAAGAAAAGTTTTATTATAATTATGACGAGTATGAAACATGGGAATGTAATGGTGACACAATAGAAGTTCCAACAACAATTACAAGTAATAACAAAGAGTTTGGATTACTTTTTCTGGAAGAGTCAAGTCTTAGTTATTTTGAAAAAGATTATATGACTGCTTATTATTATTTTTACGATGTTAATGAAACTGAATATAAAATATCTTACAAAAATATGTTTTACGATTTAGAAACATGTGAAAAAGAATATGAGTCCAATGTTTTGTTTGAGACAGATACATTTAGTGCAAATGAATATTCAATGGCTGAAACTATAGTTGATTCAAATAATGAAGAGTATGTAGTATTTGGTGTTGATTGTGACAATATAAATTGTGACATCATGGAAAAAAATAAAGATTTTGAATCTGAATTTAGAATTTCATATGATGATTTAGAGTATTTAGAAATCTACAAATTAGACGGTGTTATTTACTATGAAACAAAAGAAAATTGGTATTTAAATTTTAATATTGATGAAGTGTCAGTTTTTGAAGATTGTTCATTTGATAGTGACTTTAATTATGAGTGCGATTTGGAAACAAACTCAGCTCTTGATTATATTGATATTAATATTCTACATAATAACGAAGTTGTTACGTACTATATCGATATAAATAGTTTTGTTAAGGTAGGTAATTTTGAGACTTCTGAAATGACAGTCTATAAAGATTCTGAGTTATCTAAATCGGTAGCAAAAATTGTTGCGGATCAATCATTAAGGCTAACTGTCTACATGTTTGATGATCAAGGTGTACTAGAGACAACACCTTTATAAGCTAACAAACAGTTAGGTTGACATTATACCCCCTTCACGGGGGTATTTTTATTTCATAAAATTTTGCTAAAAATAATATTAAAAAAATGTTACAATAATGCCATTAATAATTGAGGTGAAAAAGATGGATTTGGAAGCTGTTTTTAAAAAGCAAATTGAACTTAATGAGCGCATTAACCCAACTTTATATAAGGATATTCAAAACGATCCAGAGTTACGACGAAAATGGTTTTTAAATTTCGAATTGGCGTTAAAACAAGAGTCTGCTGAAGCAATAGATAGTTTAAATTGGAAGTGGTGGAAAAAAGATGATGATGACTGGGACAATGTAAAAGTTGAATTAGTTGATATGCTTCATTTTTGGGTATCAATGTGTACAATGGCTGGGATGGATGCAAAAGAAGTATTCGAGTTATACGCTAAGAAAAATAAGTTGAATTTTAAACGCCAAGATGAAGGCTATAAAGAAGGAACCTATGAAAAGGTAAAAGATGGTGTAGAAGATAATCAAATTCACGTTTTAAATAAATAAAATGAAATTATTAGATGGAAATAAAGTAAAAAAAGATCGATTAGAAAAGCTTACTAAATCAGTAAAAGATTTAAAGAGTGTCTATGAAACAGTTCCAGGATTAGCGGTAATCTTAATTGGCGATAATCCAGCATCAAAAGCCTATGTTGGAATGAAGAAAAAGGCTTGTAATCAAATTGGAATAAACTCGTATGAATACAAATTAGGTGCGGACATTGAAGAAGATGAGTTAATTCAATTAATCCAATACCTTAATAATAACGAAGAGGTTAACGGCATATTATTGCAATTACCACTTCCTGAGCATATAAATGAAGATAAAATGCTCGAATTAATAGCTCCTACTAAAGATGTTGATGGATTTCATCCATTAAATGTAGGAAAGCTATTAATAGGTCTTCCAACCTTTAAGTCGTGTACACCTTATGGAGTGTGTGAATTAATGGATTTTTATAAAATTGATCCAACGGGTAAGCATGTTGTTATTATCGGGCGCAGCAATATTGTTGGAAAACCGTTAGCGGCTATGTTGATGCAAAAAGATAAAATAGGCAATGCCACCGTAACAGTGTGTCATTCACGATCAAAAAATTTAAAAGAAATTGCGGCTTCAGCAGATATTTTGATTGCGGCTATCGGAAAGCCAGATTTTGTAACTGCAGATATGGTTAAAAAAGATGCCATCGTTATAGATGTAGGAATTAATCGAGTTGATGACAAAAATACTGAAAAAGGATTTCGTTTAGTTGGAGATGTAGATTTTGACGCTGTTTCAAAGAAAGTATCAGCTATAACCCCTGTCCCTGGTGGAGTAGGGCCGCTAACCATAACGATGTTAATGACAAATACAGTCGAGTCTTTTAAACGTCATATTGAACGAAAAAATAAAATTTTTAAATAAATAATCGTTTAAGGATTATTATCTAAATATTTTTTTAATGTATCTTTAAAAGGCGCCATAAATTCTAGTGGTAAAGGAAAAACAATAGTAGAATTTTTCTCGTCAGCAATATTATTTAATGTTTGTAAATATCGAAGTTGTAGCGCTTGTGGTTCTCGTGAAAGTGTTTGAGCTGCTTCTAAAAGCTTTTGAGATGCCTGCTTTTCTCCCTCTGCGTGAATAACTTTTGCACGTCTATTTCGTTCAGCTTCGGCTTGTTTCGCAATAACTCGAATCATACTTTCATCTAAATCAATATCCTTTAATTCTACATTGGTAACTTTAATGCCCCAGACATCTGTTTCGTCATCAAGAATTTTTTGAATATTTGTGTTAAGTTTTTCTCTTTCTGCAAGCATATCATCTAATTCATGTTGTCCTAAAACAGACCTTAGCGTTGTTTGGGCTAATTGGGAGGTTGCTTGCAAGTATTCTTCAACTTGAATAATAGCTTTGTCTGCATCCACAACTTTAAAATACAATACAGCATTCACTTTTACCGAAATATTATCTCTTGAAATAACATCTTGAGGAGGAATATCCATAACAATAACTCGCATATCAACCCGAACAAGTTGTTGGATAATAGGGATTACAATAATTAAACCTGGTCCTGAAACTGTAGTGAAACGACCAAGTGTGAAAATAACAGCCCTTTCATATTCTGGTAAAATCTTGATTGCAGATAAAATAATAACGAGAACAAAAATTAAAATAGGTATAATTAAATTCATTTGGTTTCCCCTTTCGCTTCAACAAATAATGTTAAACCGTCAATTTGTTTTATTATAACAGATTCTCCTTTTTTTACAGGTTTATTTGTAATGGCTTTCCAAATTTCACCATTTATTTTTATTTGGCCCTCTTCTTTAAAGGCTGTTAAGCATATCCCTTCTTTATTTATCATTGGGTTAGAACCTACGGCGGGTATACGTTTATAAGTTTCATATATTACTCGTAAAATATATAAAAAGAAAATAGTATTAATAATAGTCATGGTAATAATAAGGGCAGGGCTAATCGCAAGCGACCCAT
Source organism: Rickettsiales bacterium (assembly GCA_002690645.1). Taxonomy (GTDB): domain Bacteria; phylum Margulisbacteria; class Marinamargulisbacteria. Next base: position 49,378 of record NZFK01000008.1, on the reverse strand, counting down.
ATCCAGGATCAATAAGCATGAATGAACCAAAGGTAAAGACAATTGTGCCAATCAATCCCAATATTCCAAAGCTTGAGATATATACTTCAAGAATCAAGCAAATTATACCAAATAAAATTAATAATAAGCCGACATAATTTACTGGAAGTAAGTTTAGTCCATAAATAGATAAAATAAGTGACAATGTCCCTAAAACACCAGCGACTACAATTCCAGGATTAGACAATTCAAATATAATTAAATAGACCCCAGAAATAAGCAATAAATAAGCGATGTCTGGACTTGTAACAACAGCAAGAAATTTGGTTCTCCAATCTGGATTAAGCACTACAAAATTTGGGTTTTCTAATGTTAGCTTTTCTGTTGAACCATTAATAACAATGTCGTTACCATTTAATTGCTCAATCAAGTCTGTTGGGTTATCTGCGACATAGTCGATTACATTTTTTTCCAATGCTTCTGTTGCGGTTATACTAACCGCATCTCGAACTGCAGCTTCTGCCCATTCAGCATTTCGATCATGAATTTCTGCAAATCCTTTAATATAAGCAACCGCATCATTAACAACTTTTTTTTCCATAGCACTGGGTTCTGGTTTTGCAGCGGGTTCATCGCCCGGTACAGGCGTTGTAGGTTTTGGTGCTGGCGCAATAGAGACAGGGGTAGCGGCACCTAAATTTGTACCTGGAGCCATAGCGGCTACATGACTTGCATAAAGTAAATAAGTTCCTGCAGAAGCTGCTCGTGCACCAGTAGGTGTTATATATGTTATAACAGCAATTTTTGATTCAGCGATAGCTTGAATCATTACTCGCATCGACTTATCAAGCCCGCCTGGTGTATCCATTGTAAGCATTACAGCGCTCGCATTTTGTTCTTGGGCATAATCTAAAGAGCGTACAAAGTAATCAGCGAAAGCCGGTCCGATAGCGCCTTTAACATTAAGAATATAAACATCTGGTCGTGTTTCTTCAGAGTAGCTATTCAGTGAAAATAACAGCATCAAAAAAATAAAGATTAGTTTTTTCATAGTTATATCATTCCCATATCTTAAAACTATTAAACGCATATTTGTGAAAAATTTAATTCTATCGTAATATAATTTTTAAAAAAATTTACGAAAAAATATATGAAATCTACTATTGTTATTACATTATTAGGTACAGGATATACGAATGGTTTGTTAGGTAAAAGCCCTTCATCACAAAGGCTGCCAACAGAACATAATTTGACACCTCCGGTTGAGTTATTGTTAAAAGCTAAAAATAATGATTTTGATAATTTATTTCACAACAAAAATAGTGATTATGAACCTTTTTTTGAGCCCATCATAGTTACCGAATGTGATGCAATATCTGGAGATGATTTAGATCCTCATGACCCGATAGTGATTAGTACGACAGGGGCTAAGATAACAGAAAAAAACGAAATAAATCCAATTGTAAAAGAACAACATCCTTTAAGTCTTGGTAAGCAGTTTGTTAGAGAATGGGGGCATTTAGGTAAGGAAATTATTGGCCAAGCAACAGTTAAAAAAATAGGTGATTGTTTGGGCGCTACATTAGTCTCATTAGGATCTGAATTAATGATTAGTAAATCAATAGGGTTAATAAATAAACAACATATAATCTTGCCAATGTTAATAACTAGTCTTACAAAATTTTTATATCTTTATTTCGCATCAAACGCATTAATAAAATCATCTGAAGCGAGTGATAAAATTCTTGAATCTAAAAAATGTTTAAATATCATGCCAGCTAATCCAAAATTGAAAGGTCTTCTCGCTATACCATTAACGGCAGTAATTGCATCAACATATTGGGCCGTTCCATGGAAATTTATAGTTTTAACTCAAAATAATATTTTAGGATCGTTGCAAGGGTTACCCGCACAGGCAATCACAGCAAAAAAAATAGTAAACCTTAATAATTTTATTAGCATGAGTAAGATTATTGGAATATCTAAATTATTGAAAACACTTTTTAAAGAGCCTTCAGCCAAAAATGTTTTTTTTCAGTCATTATCAAAATTAGCTTTAGCTTATAATGTTGAAAAAGAAATGAGATTATCTGGATCACTTATTGTAGAAAATAATCTATTGTTTAGTGCCGGTCTTGGAACTAGTTATGCTTGTTTTTATGGTATAACAGCACTACAAGAAAAAGCAAAACAAAAAAATTTAGAAAAATAATTTTAATTTTGATGTATAATTAAAATAAATATAAACAATAAAATAATCATGAAAGACAAATTAGACCATTTTGAAAACATAATCAAAGAACAGCTTGCAAGGATTGAGCAAATTAAACAAAGTCCTGATTGGGTTGATTATAGTACAAAAGAAAAAATTGTTATTGGAATTTGTCCAGGAGATGGAATTGGGGTAGAAATTTCTAAACATGCTAAAACTGTTTTAGAAACAACTTTAAAAAATGAAATAGAAACCTCCAAAATTGAGTTAAGAGTCATTGATGGATTAACGATAGAAAATAGAGTTAAGCAGTTAGCCGCTATCCCACCTGATGTCCTAAAAGCGCTTAAAGAGTGCGATGTTATTTTAAAAGGTCCAACTACAACACCTCAAAAAGGTGATGATATGCCTAATATTGAGTCAGCTAATGTCGCAATGAGAAAAGAGCTCGATTTATTTGCTTGTATAAGACCTGTAAAAGTTCCTGAAGATAATATCGATTGGGTCTTTTTTCGAGAAAATACGGAAGGAGCTTATGTATTAGGGTCACAAGGAATAGATATAAGTGATGATTTAAGTATTGATTTTAAAGTAATTACAGAGCAAGGCTCTGAGCGCATCATAAGGTTAGCTTTTGAATATGCGAAAAAAAATAACAAAAATAGAGTGACGATTGTAACTAAATCTAATGTTATAAAAACAACAGATGGACGTTTTTCAGAAGTAGCGAAACGTATTGCAAAAGATTATGAAAAAGATGGTATCGTTTGTGACGAATGGTACATTGATATCATGACCGCTAAATTATTAGATCCAATTAGGCGTCATGAGTTTCAGGTTATGGTAATGCCTAACTTATATGGTGACATTTTAACAGACGAAGCAGGTCAGATACAGGGTGGGGTAGGGACAGCAGGTTCAGCCAATATTGGAAAACGATATGCTATGTTCGAAGCCATACACGGAAGCGCCCCAAGAATGGTTCAAGAAGGGCGAGCCCAGTTTGCGGATCCATGTTCAATGATAAAAGCAAGTGCCTTACTACTAAATCATATTGGGTTTCAAGACCAAGCAGAAAAAATTGAAAATGCTTTAATAATTGCAACGCAAGTTGAAAAAAAGATGGTAATTACTGGTCGCGATAATGGAGTAACCGGAAAAGAATTTACAGCTTATATTTTAGATCTTATTTCAAATCTTAATAAAACCACAATATCAAAATAGGTAGCTTTAAAAAGCAATAATTAAAGAGCCAGAGTAATAGTGCCCATCTGATGTTATTTTAGGGTCTAGGTTAGCAGATTCTATTGAATTATTATCATTTTCTACTATAGCGGAATCATTATAGTGAATTTTTAAAGGAACGCCATTACGATCAATTGATAATTGTAAATCTGCATATCGGCTTTCTGAAATACCAGCTGTAAATAAAAATCCTATATGCTTTGTAAGGTTAAGTTGTAAGTCTGCACTAATTTGGTTAACAAGACCTATCATTTGAGCTGAAATCTGATCACCTACTCTTGGATCATTATTTGTTTCACCTATATAGCCATCAAGATCTACATAATCATACTCGTTATTCAATTCGGTTAACGTACCTAGATTTTGATAAAACAAAGAACCTCCCACTTTTGGAGAAATAGCAAATTTAAAAATCCGAGTGTTAATAACATTAATCTTAAAGCCCAGAACTAAATTACTAATAAGTCCCGTCGCTGGAAAAATTTGGCATTCTAATAAAAACGGAATAAATGTTTTAGATTGAAAACCCATTGTTAGGCCTTGCCCTAATCCATCTCTATTACCATCTGACAAAGGTAAAAATACTCTTGAATCATCACTCGTTCCCCATGTTTTCCAATCAGATAATTGCGCATCAACCAACCCTGAAACGTTAATCGGTATTTGTGCATAACCAACATAAAACTCACCTTCATTACCAGCAGAGTAAGAATCTAAAGAACATGTAACTAATATAAGAACAAATAAATTAAGAATAAATCTTTTCATCACTTAACTCCAAACAAATAGTATGGAGATGATATAGAAAAATAATTATTTAGTAAATAATTAGTTTAATAACAAAGATAAAGCCTTATAAGCCGCTAAATGTTGGAACCTTGTTCGTGACGTTGGATAAAATTCTTTAAAACTGACTATATTCGTGTTTGTGGCTAAACCAAAGTAGACAGTTCCTACAGGTTTGACTCCAGAACCACCACTTGGACCTGCAATTCCTGTAATAGAAACACAAATATTTGCTTTACTTTTTTTAAGACAACTTTCGGCCATAAATTCAGCAACTTCTGCACTAACTGCACCATATTTATTAATAAAATCAACAGGAACATCTAATAAATTACTTTTTGATGCATTTGAATATGAAATAACAGAAAAATCGAAAATATCAGAAGCGCCTGGCAAAGAGGTTAATAATGATGACGTTAACCCACCCGTACAAGATTCAGCGAAGGCAGCAATTAATTTATTTTTTTTCAAATGATTAAAAATATAATCAAGGTAAGTAGTCTCAATATCTTGTGTAAAACATGATGGCCCTAATAAGTCTGTCATTTGCTTTTCAAGCATAGAAAATGTCGAACTATTTTTTTTGTCATAACTATTTAAGCGGATATGGACTTCAGGAAATTTTACTTGAAAAGTGATTTCAATCTGATCAGGTAAAGGATATAGTGCTGCAAATCGATCTGCACATTCAGATTCTCCAATTCCATAACATTTGAATAGTGCCGTTTCTTTAAAGCGTTTATGTTCAGCACAATGTGTATTTAACATAGGTAAAACATCTTTTTTTAATAAGGTTTCCATTTCAACGGGAACACCTGGTAAAACGAAAAACCAAGTATCTTCATGATGTAAAGCAAATCCTGGGGCTGTTCCTTCTGTATTATTAAGAATAATTGCACCTTCTGGAAAGTAAGCTTGTTTAATATTACTTTTGTAAAAAGGGCGGTTTCTTGATTCGTAATAATCTTTTAATTTATCGTATATGGCATCATCTTTTATTAGATCTAAATTAAATGCATGTGCAATACATTCTGTAGTTCGATCATCCTCAGTAGGGCCAAGTCCACCTGTGGTAATAACGATATTGGATCGTTTTTGTGCAGATATAAAAAAGTCTTCAAGTTGGTCTTTTTGGTCAAGTAAAGTTGTAGCTTGAGTAACAAGAAACCCCTCGTTTGAAAGCATAGCCGAAATTGTTTGTTGATTTCGATTTAAAATACGACCATCAAGTAGTTCATCACCAATAAAAATACACTCTATCATATTGCTCCCTATTTGCTTTCTATATCTAAAAAGTTTAAGATAGTCTCATTAAATAATTAAACACTATAGAATGTCAAATCAAAAAATAAAATCTACTGAAATAATAACGTATTGTGGTGATAAAAATAGAGTAGAAGTTGCTATTAATGCTGGCGCTACACATTTAATTCTAGACCATCCCATGTTTTCAATTCGTTCATTACTTAAAGACTATTCTTCTAATTTTGAACAACACTACACGCAGTTATCCCAGTTTGCTAAATCACTCAAAAGTGATATCAAGCTTTCGATTCAATGTGACTTAATAATGCATCAAGAGCATGAAAAAGATCTTTTACAGTTAGCAGCATTTCTAAATCAATTAAAACCAGATTATATTCGTCTACAAGATCAAGGACTAATTTCATTTTTTAAAATCTATTGTCCCCAAATTAAACTGTCTTATATGCAAGAAATGGGAAATGCAAATACTGAAAGTGTTAAAGCTTATTCAAATCATGTCGATAGACAACAATTTAGTTTAGATCTCACCTATGATGATATGGAAAAAATTAATCAAGTGGTTAAAACAAAATATGATTGTTTTATTCAAGGTCCTATATTAATTCAACATTCAAAAAGACGTTATTTGGCGGGAATGGATGAAGAAGCATCACCTGATTCAATAAAGTTAATACATCGAATTGCTCAAGATGAAGAGTATCCGGGTAGATTGTTTGATTTTTATGATAATCAACATGGTCATTTTATGTTTGCATATTTTGATCGGTCACTTCTTCGTCACATTACAGACTTAGTAAGTTTAAATTTAAGCGGCTGGATTATTGATGCTCGCGGAGAATCTGATCATTACTTAAAAACGTCCTTAGAGCTTTATATATCAGAATTAAAAATCTATTTGAAAAGCCCTTCAACCTATCAATTTGACAGAACTCATTTAGAAACGTTACTAAAGGTAGCTCGCAAACCTCAAAAGCCAGGCTTTTTTAAAGCAAATCAAACAGATCGACAACGCTATAATACGTATTTGCCAAATGAATCAGAGTATTTAAAAATTGGCCGTGTTTTAGACATAATCAAAGGTAAAAGAATAACTATCGAACTGACTCAAGAAATTAACACCCAAACTATACTTTACGCTTTCCATCCAAAATGTGATGGATTAATACTTAATTGTGAAAAACTCTGGGACTTAAAAAATAATCTCGTTAAACAAAGTACCGGGAATAGATTAATCCAAATTAATTGGGTAAAAGGTATTCAACAAAATTCTCAACTTTTTATTAAACAGGTTTAGAATCTCTTAGATAAGGGAAATTCAACTCAATTGTTAAAATAAAAAAGGTGGGAATTTAAATATGAACAATCAAAAGATAGTAAAAAGTATTACGGCACTAGTCTGTATAACAGGTATGATTAGTCTGTTAGCTAGCTGCGATGTGTCAGATTTAATTAATGGTCCACAAAACTTAACGGCAACTGCAAATGAGGATGAAACAGCTGTTATTTTAAGTTGGGACGCTGTACTTGATTCAACTGGTTATAATGTCTATCGGGCAGTAACGGCAGGAAGTTTTTCAGACTCTGCCTTAAATGGTGATACTCTAGTAACAACAACAACGTATACAGATAGTAATGTAGAACAAAATATTTCATATTATTATACTGTTACAGCAGTTGATACGGCTGGCGTAGAATCAGAACCAGCAACGGCTGTAAACATCACATTAGGTGAAGATGATTCTAGTTCTACAAGTACAACGGACAGTTTCATCTCTAATATTACAACAGCTAATCGGTTTTTTGTTGGATCCTATGTTTATACAGAAGATGGCTCGTCACAAGAGCATAATGCATTGGGTATAGTTGAATTTACACCTACGACAAATAACGCATACGATTTAGTTATGTATATTATTTTCTATCAAACTATTGATGATGATAGTACTATTTTAAATTCTCAGAAATTTGATCTTAAACTTTACAACATGGATGAATATACAGGTGATCATGCATATGGAATATATGAGGTTTGTGATGAATTAGGTGGCTGTAGTGAAGATATTAATCAAGATGGCGTAAACAGCATCGTAACGTTTCCAGTTACCTCTGAAAACTATACAACATTACAGTCTGAGGTTTTAGATAGTTTTGACACATTTAAAGATATAACATTTAATAATTCAGAATATAATGTTTTACAAACAACTCAAATAAGTACAAATACATATAGTGGTCAAACTACTCTTGAAACAACAATATTTAATTTGCATCCTGAGTTATTTATTTTTAATGAGGTCGAAATAACTCAAACAAATCAAGGTAGTTCAGAAGCTAATTGGTCGGCAGTTGCAACGTTTATTAATTACTCAGAATTTAGTGGTAATTTCGAAGATCATTTAAGTACGTATGGATTAACCTTACAAGATATAACGGATGATGATGAAGATGGGGTGTACGCAAGCCAAGATTGTGATGATAATAACGATTCTATTACAACAACGACACCAAATTGTAATTAAACTATAATATGCAGTTTCCCGTACCAATGAACATAATTGGTACGGGTTTACTATTTAATTAAAAAAGTTTTTTATTTCTCTAGCAGCACTTTCTGGACTATCAGAAGCATGAATAATATTATTCGAAGTATTTAAAGCAAAGTCTCCTCGAATAGTACCTGGTTCTGCTTCAGCAGAGTTTGTAACCCCCACCATTTTTCGTACTATTGAAATTACATTTTCAGCTTCTAAAACCATTAAAACTACTGGCCCAGAAAGAATATATTTTTTTAAATTTGGATAAAAAGGTTTCTCAACATGCTCAATATAATGAGCATCAACTTGATCCGGACTAAGTTGCTTTAATTCAAGCTGCTTAAGCTTGATTTGACGTTGCTCAAAACGTTTTAAAACCTCGCCAACAAGTCCTCGTTCAACACCATCAGGTTTAATAAAAATAAGTGATTGTTCCATGTTTCTACCTCGTAAAGTGAATTTGATTCAAGTATAAACAAAAACAATATGATCGACTAGGTTAATTATTCGTTAAGTAACGAAGCCATTTCAGTTTTTAGTAGCTTAAGTTGTTCTTTTACTTGATTAGGTGCCGTTCCACCGAAAATATCTTTTGCTTTAATTGCGGCATTAATTGTTAATGCATCAAAGACATCATTTTCAATAAGTGAATGATATTTTTGAAAATCGGCTAAAGATAAGTCTTCAAGTTGTTTTTTTGAGTCGATGGCTTCCAAGATAACTTTCCCAGTAATCTCATGAGCTTCACGAAATGGAACACCTTTCAAGACCAAATAATCAGCTAATTCTGTCGCTGTTAAATATCCTTTCGACAATGCTGAAGAAATAGCATCTTTATTTAATTCAATACCAGCAACCATTTTCTTAAAACAAACTAAAGATGTTGTAATTGTTTCGATAGCATCAAATAAATGCTCTTTATCTTCTTGCAGATCACGATTATAAGCTAATGGAAGACCTTTCAATGTGTTTTGCAAAGCAATATATGAGCCTTGAACACGGCCACATTTTCCACGAATCAATTCGGCAATATCAGGGTTTTTCTTTTGTGGCATAATCGAACTTCCAGTTGTAAATGCGTCAGAAAGACTTATAAAACCAAGTAATGGTGAATTCCAAACAATAATTTCCTCACAAAATCGACTTAAGTGAACCATGCATTGGGATGAAGCTGCCAAAATATCACAAATAAAGTCACGATCAGAAACAGCATCAAGACTATTTGCACTTATTTTCGAAAAACCAAGCTCATCGGCAATAAGTTTTCGGTCAAGCTTATAATTATTACCGGCTAATGCACCAGAACCGAGAGGACATACATCTGTTGCATCAAATGCATAAATAAAACGGTTTAAATCACGTTTAAATTTTTCACAATAAGCAAGCATATGATGTGAAAATAAAACAGGTTGTGCCGGTTGAAAATGAGTCATGCCAGGAAAAGGGATCGAAAGATTTTTTTCAGCAAGTTCAATTAATGCGGCGATTAACCCTTGAAGTTCCTCAATAATAATATCTAAACCGTTTAGAGCAAATAAACGAACGTCAGTTATAACTTGATCATTTCGCGATTTACCAGCATGCATCTTTTTGCCAACATCACCACATTTCTCAGTTACTAAGCGTTCTATTGCACTATGAATATCTTCATCATCGGCTAATCCATAATCAGGGTTCTGTTCAAAGTCTTTATTTAATGAATTGAGGCAATCAGAAATCGTATTAAACTCAGAATCAGTTAATAAATTTATTTTATTAAGGGCTTTAGCATGAGCTAAATTAACAGCAATATCATAATGAACTAGATATTTATCAATATCAAGAGAGTAACTAAGTGCTTTTGCATCTTCATCCAGTTCTTGTTTAAAACGACCACCCCACAATTTTTTATTTTTCATTTCGTTTCACCATCCCATTTACTCGTAACGGCAAACCATATAGTTTTATAAAGCCAGTTGCATCTGCCTGATTATAAAGTTCAGTATCACTAAAAGAGGCTAAATCTTCTACATATAAAGAATGTGGAGATGTTACACCAGCGGCAATAATATTTCCTTTATAGAGTTTTAATTTAACGTCACCAGAAACAACCTTTTGAGTTTCTTTTACAAAACCATCCAAAGCTTTTTTAGCAGGGCTAAACCATAACCCATCATAGACTAAATCAGCATAATCTAGTGCAAGTTTTTGTTTGATAGCTAATGTAGAACGATCCAAAACTAATTGCTCAAGTGTTTGATGAGCTTCATACATAATAGCACCACCCGGAGTTTCGTAAACACCTCGAGATTTAATCCCTACAAGCCGATTTTCAACCATGTCAATTTGACCTATGGCATGTTTTGATCCAAACTTATTTAAAGTTGTTAAGAGGTCAATAGGGTTCATGGCTTGACCATTAATATGAGTAGGAATACCTTTGTTAAACGTTATTGTAATCAGTTCAGCTTGATCAGGCGCTTTTTCTACTGTATTTGAAAGTGTATAAACATCATCTCCTGGAGCTAATGCAGGATCTTCTAATGGTCCACCTTCATGACTAATATGCCATATGTTACGGTCTTCAGAATAAATACGTTTTTTAGATTGTGTAATTGGTATATGATGTTTTTCAGCGTATGCAATACAATCTTCCCGCGAGTTTAAATCCCACTTATCGTCTTTCCAGGGTGCAATAATACGTAATGATGGATCAAGTGCCATGTAGGTTAATTCAAAACGAACTTGATCGTTACCTTTCCCTGTAGCCCCATGAGCAACCATTGTAGCTCCTTCTTGTTGAGCAATTTCAACTTGTCGTTTCGCAATTAATGGACGTCCAAAACTGGTTCCTAATAAATATTTACGCTCGTAAATGGCACCTGCTTGTAATGTAGGATAGATGTAATCTGTAATAAACTCTTCACGGCCATCTTCGATAAACACTTTTGAAGCACCTGTTTTTAGTGCTTTTTCCTCTAAACCATCAAGTTCATCAGCTTGACCCAAATTACTACACATTGCAATAACATCGCAATTATAATGCTCTTTTAACCATGGAATCATAACAGAGGTATCTAAGCCTCCAGAATATGCTAAAACAACCTTTTCTTTTGCCATAATTGTATCCTTTTACCAAAAATAATCACTAAGTAGTTATAATAGTAATCCTTAGTAAGTAAGTAAAGGTTTCTTTGCTTAAAGTTGCCGAGTAATTACATCAAAGGGTTTCGCATTTTTAAAGTAGGGTAAACTAATTAATGAATTTTGTTTTCCAATAACTAAATTTTCTCCCGTTAACGACCAAAAGTTATTAATGGGAAGTAGCTGTTCAATATCAGATTCAGATTTTAAAACTGTAAGTTGATCGCCTTGCTTAAATGTGTTTTTTACATCAATAACTACTCGTTCTTCGTCAATAACATCTCGGACAATACCAATGTAATCTAATTGTTTTTGATAACCACCAAAATTATAGTGAATAGAATCACCAGCAGGAATATGTTCAAGGCCACCACTTGAAAAATCTCTATTAGATACTTGTCTGAGTTGGGTTTCTAATCTATTAAGAAAAGAATACTCAATTGTTTGATTATGTCGAATGTGTTCGTAACAATAGTCGATAGCGCTTCTGTAACTCCTTACAGCATTTGCAACATAAAGATTAGATTTCATTCGTCCTTCAATTTTTAGTGAAGCAATACTTGCTTTTATACAAGCTGGAATTTGATATAAACCCATTAAATCTTTTGCATTCATAATATGTTTTGAATCAAGCTGTTCATTATTATTAGGATCGATCAAATCATATTTATGGCGACAACTTTGTACACAACCACCACGATTAGAATCTCTACCCGCCGAAATATTTGAAATGGTGCATTTACCCGAATAACTAGCACACATCGCTCCATGAACAAAAATTTCAAGTTCAATTGGACATTTTTTCTGAATATCAATACAATCTAAAATAGACACTTCACGAGCTAAAATAATACGTTTTGCACCATGATCTTTCCAAAATTGACAGCCATAATGGTTTGTAATAGAAGCTTGAGTTGAAACGTGTAATGGAATACTAGTATAACGATTTACTAATTGAGCAACTCCCAAATCAGAAACAATAAAAGCATGGGGTTGAATATCTTCTAAAGCTTTTAAATGCGTAATGAGATCGGGACAATCCTCATCATGTGCAAAGCCGTTTAATACAACATAAAGTTGCTTATTTAGTTGATTTGCTAATCTTACAGCTTGTTCAATTTCATACAACGAAAAATTATCTGAATATTTTCGTAATCCAAATACTTTTCCACCAATATAGGCCGCGTCAGCACCAAATCTATAGGCTATTTGTAGTTTTTCCATATTACCTGCAGGGGCTAAAAGTTCTGGTTTAATCATCATGTAATGCTAAAAGTAAGCTTGAAAAATGTCAATTATGTAAAAAAATAAAAAAAATTACAAAAATGAAATATTTTTACATTCTTAAACGATAACTAATTAATAAAATCAGCATAAAAGCTGAAATATTAAGTAAGGTGAGAAAAATGAGTGCTTTTACGGTATCTAATCAATATNATGGTCAACCAAAAATTCAAAATAAANANNCTACTGTTTCACAAAAATTANAACAGGTGANTATAGGTGAGAAAAGGTTCGAAAAAAAAAGTGTTGAAATTGTAGTTTATGAAAAAAAATATACAACCAAAATATATGGGGGTAATACTGAAAATGACGATGAANACCTACTCTTTCCAATTGAAATAGAAGATNAGTTGATATNTGAANAAGTAAANAAACAATGTNAATTGTTGGTGCCCATAAATGATAATGAAAAATTANATTCATATGATGTCTCACCNTTAACTAGTGGAAGATCATCAAGTGGAGGAACAACTACAGAATCAGACAAAGANGAAANAAGTGAAAANTCACCATTAAAAAATTCAAATTCTGATAGTTCATTTTCAACAAAGAGAAGTCCTTATCGTCCAGATTCTGTAAGTACTGATAGATCAGAATTATCCAAATGTATCGATGAAGAACGCAAAAAATATGGGACTGAATTTTTAAAATACATTTTTAAAGTNGTTAGNCCTGAAGATTTTGAAAAACTAAAAAGAGAATCGCCAAAAGATACTGGACATGAAATATTAGTAAATAAATCAAATGAAATAAATGAAGAAAATTTTGAAACTCTAAAAAGTGAATTGCCTAAAAATAAGTCTTTTAATGAATTAGCAATAAAAATAGATGAAATTACTAATTTTGATGAGTTAATAAGTCTGATTGGACNTAAAATATTAGTAAATAGATCAAATGAAATAAATGAAGAAAATANTCGTATGTTAGAAGATAGAACACAAAAAGTAATTAATGGGAACATAGATAGTGATAGTAATCAAATGATTAATCGTAGGTTAGAAAAAAATACACCAAAAATAATCGATGAGAATGGATATTTAAATAGTGATGTTGATACTGATACTAGTAGTGATACTGATACTAGTAGTGATACTTATGATAAGATATTAACCAATTTTCCTAATACCATATGAATTTAAATGGTCTAGTCAAATAGTTATCTCTAAACCAACACATAAAATTCTTTCTGTGTTGTTACCCAGTTAGATAATATCTGCTTTGAGCGCTGACTTTTTGTAAATCGATAATGATTCTTAAGTAAGTTTTTGATTAATTTTAAATCACTTAAATTACATTTTGAGATGGTAAGTGTAGAACGAAAAAGTTTTGATTCAATATGCGCTAACTTATCCAAAATAAAAACTTTTCCTCCACTCATCCCAGCAGCAAAATTTAAACCCACAGGCCCNAAACATANAACAGTCCCACCCGTCATATATTCACAGCCATGATCTCCCATCCCTTCAACAACTAATGTAGCTCCACTATTTCTTACTGCAAAACGTTCACCTGCTGCACCTGCAATGAAAACGTTACCTTTAATTGCCCCATAAAAACATGCATTGCCAATAAGTAATAAATTGTTTTGAGTTGATTTGTAAGGTCTGATACTGATGGTTCCGCCAGACAGAGATTTGCCAACATAATCGTTAGCACCACCTTCACAATGTAAATGAAAATTCGGGCTTAAAAAAGCACCAAAGCTTTGNCCTGCGTAACCTTTAAAATGTAAATTAAAAGGTTTAAATTTTTTCAGACCGTTTATTGATTCTTTATAAACAAGGTTTGCGGCAACAGTCCGGTCAGAATTTGTAACTTCGTAAACTTTTTCTAATTGATTAGCGGTCACATCATGATAAATTTTATGATCCAATGGCATTGGATGAGATGTATTGGATCTTTTAGTGTAAGTAGAATTTAATTTGAAAAAAAATCGATGAAAATTAAGACCTTTTGTTTTCCAGCGTTTTTTATCAGGAACAAATTCAAGTAAATCAACCCGATTAATAAGTTCTTTTAAAGAATTAACTTTTAATTGTCTTAATAATAAAGCAACATCTTGTGCTAAAAAGGCTGTCCATTGTTCAATATGATCAGCATTACCTTTAAAAAGTTTTCTTAAATCGGGATCTTGTGTTGCAATTCCTGTAGGGCATGTNTTTTTGTGACATTGTCGAACCATGACACAACCTAAAGTCACTAATGCAGTAGTAGAAAAGCCGAACCCTTGTGCACCAAAAATAGCAGCAATAATAATATCTCGAGCTGTTTTAAAGCCACCATCTACATGTAGTTGAACCTGATCTCTTAATCCATTCACACTTAGTGCTTGATGTGTTTCAATTAAGCCAATTTCCCAAGGTAAACCAGCTTGATGAATAGATCCAATTAAACTTGCTCCGGTTCCACCATCATAGCCAGAAATTAAAATAATATCGGCTTTTGCTTTTGCAACACCGACAGCTATAGTGCCAACTCCTGTTTCTGCAACTAATTTGACACTAATTAGTGCTTTTGGATTGATACATTTTAAATCATGAATTAGTTGCTTTAAATCTTCTATAGAATAAATNTCATGATGTGGAGGGGGTGAGATAAGTTCTGTACCTGGTTTAGTAAATCGAACAGCTGCAATATCTCCAATAACTTTATGGCCAGGAATTTGTCCACCTTCACCAGGTTTTGCCCCCTGTGCAATTTTGATTTGGATAATATCAGCTGAAATTAAATAATTACTATAAACACCAAATCGTCCGGAAGCAACTTGCTTGATTTTACTATTCATATCTATTTTTTGACCTCTTGAAGTCAATCGTTTGGCAAGTTCGCCACCTTCACCTGAATTACTGTAAGCACCAACTCGATTCATACCTTCAGCTAAGGTTTTATGTGCTTCTGGTGAAAGAGCCCCAAAAGACATTGCTCCAGTAGATAACGTTTTGACAATAGCTCTTATGTCTTTTCGGTTAATCGGACTTTCTTTAACTTTTTTAAGTTTTAGTCTAAAAAAACCACGAATATTTCCTAAAGACTTTGTTTGTTCATCACATAAATCACTAAATGATTTATAATAGTCATAAGATTTAGTTCGAACAGCTTTTTGAAGCTTCACAATTAATTGTGGGTTCCATGCATGAAATTCTCCTCCTTTTCTAAATTTGTAAAGACCTCCCAATGATCGTTCAAAAATAGAATCAGGTTTTTCTTCTCCAAAAGCATTCTGATGAAAGGTTAAAACTTCTCGCTCAATTCCTTTTAAACTTAANCCTCCTATTAAAGAGCGATTAGATTTAAAATAATGTGATACAACCTGTTGATTAAGTCCTAAAATATCAAATTGTTCTGATCCAATATAGCCACGAAGCGTAGGAATACCTAATTTAGACATTATTTTTAGTAAACCGTTATCCATGGCTTTAATAAAATTAAATGTGGCTTGTTGATAAGTAAGATTTGGAAAATACCCATTTTTTATACCTTCATTTAATGTTATGAATGCAAGATAAGGATAAATTGCGTTAGCTCCATATCCAAATAAAGTTGCAACTTGATGACTTTCAAAAACTTCCCCAGATTCAATCACTAGAGATACTTTATGGCGTTGTTGAGTTTTAAGTAGATGATTATGAACAGTTGAACAAACGAGTAAACTTGGTAATGCAACTTGATTTTTAGAGATATTTCGATCGGACAAAATAATAATACCATTTCCTTTATGAATAGCGTTATCAACATCATTACAAATATGCTTAAGTGCATGCTTAAAGCTAACGGCTTTTTCAACAAGTTTTTCAGTACAATCAATTCTTTTTGCAGATAAATGCTGTAGTTTTCCTTTAAAAATTAGATCAAAACTTTTTGGGGATAAAATACTATGATTGTAAAAATAGAGTTTCTTTTGATGAATAGGGTCATCAAAAATAGAGTGTTTAGGACCAAGAAAAGATTTGATACTTAAATGAATAGATTCTCTTACAGAGTCCAGCGCAGGATTAGATACCTGAGCAAAACGTTGCTTAAAATAATCAAATAAACGTTTAGGAAAGTATGAGAAAATGGCAATAGGAACATCAGAGCCCATAGAATAAACCAGTTCTTTACCGGTTACTGCTTTATTTAAAAAAATCATTTTTAAACAATCTTTTGAGTAACCAAAAACAGCATGAAGTTGGTTTAATGAAGGCTTTTTTATATGAAATAATGTTGAATCTGCTGGTTCAATTCCATTATATGTTTTATATGTGGGTAATGAAATATGCCTTCCTTTTACAGCATTAACATATCGATGTTGTTCAGCTATTTGTTGTTTAATAGTATCATCATATGAAAGTTCGCCCGTATCCAAATTAATTTGGATAAATTGAGATGGGCCAAGTCGACCCTCTTCTTTTATATCGGCTTTTCTATTTCGTAAAACACCAACTTCAGACGCAATCACAATATAATCATCTTTAAAAAGTTGGTAGCGTAACGGGCGTAATCCAAATCGATCCAAACACGCACCTGCAACAACTCCATCTGTATAAACAATTCCAGCAGGNCCTGACCAAGGAACAACTTGAGCCGCATGATAACGAAAAAANGCTCNTACTTTGTCGCTCATTAATTTTGATTGAACATTACTTTGAGGTANGCAAAAAGAAAAAATTTCTGCTAAAGATTTTCCGGAATAATATAAAAATTCTACCCATTTATTTAGCCACATAGAGTCGCTTAAAAGTTGATTTTGATCAAATATAATAGGTGTTTTACCAAATTCGTTAGAGTTATATTTAGGAATAATAGATTTCATACCATTAATAGCTCCCTTTAAAGTATTAATTTCACCATTATGGGCTAGAAATTGGCAGGGTTGAACCAAAGACCAGGTTGGTAACGTATTGGTAGAATATCTTGAATGAATAAGCGCAAAATGACTTTTAAACGTTGGATTTTTTAAATTAAGATAAAAATTACTAAGATGTTCTGGTATAACAAGTGCTTTATAAATAATTATTCGAGAAGACAAACTTACAATATGGCTTTGAGCTATTTTTTCTGATTGATTACTTAGCCACTTTTCATATCCAATACGAATTTTATAAAAACGTTTATTTAACTCGAATTCACTAATATTATTATCCGGAATAAAGATAATTTTAATAATGTTTGGGCAATCATCTCTTATCCGTGAACTTAAAAAGCGAACATCTATAGGTTCTTCTATATCATCTAATAAATCACAATCGACTTCTTGGGCGAGTTTTCTCAAACAATCAAGGTGTTTCCTTTTTGAACCATAGAAAAAAAACATGCCTACACCATAGTCTCCTATGGAGGGAAGAATAGGGTAGCTTTGCCGCAACATCTCATCTGGAATAGCAAAGGTAATNCCAGCCCCATCACCTAGTAAAGGGTCTGCACCAATAGCACCTCTATGGCTTAAATTTGTTAACAATTCAGCTGCGTCTGTAATCACTCGATGAGATGGTTTAATACTTAAGTCTGCAATTAATCCGATACCACAACTACTTTTATCTTCAACAGTATAGAATGAATGATCACGACACTGTTTGATATCCATACTAAGTTATACCTTAAAAAAAACACTTTTAAACAATTTTTAAGTTAAAAAAATGCAAATAATTAGTAAAGTTACATAAAAAAAAGTATAGTATGTTGATATTTNAAAAAAAAAAGGGTCGCGGATGAAAAAAATAATCTCTTTAGCATCTATAAAAATAAATCAATTAATAGATTTTTATAATGATGTTCAAAGATTAAATGATTCTTTAACAATGGTCGACGTTATTAAATATAACAATAGTATGAGAAAGGTATTTCAAATACTAATTAAAAACAAAAATCTTACAGAAAAATACTTCAGAAGAACACATCTTTTAATTAGTTTTATGAATCAAATTATTTATAACAACATAAATAAATATATTACAACAGAGAATACACATAAACTCATTTCCATAGAAACAAAAGATGTGTTAAAAACGGTTGAGAAAGATATAACCCAATTACTTAAGCCAATAAGCTTCCAAAAAAACTGCCCACAGTTAATTAAAAAAAATGTTATTCGAATAACAAAAAGCAATACAACTGATGAGTACTTAATAACATTATGTTTAGATGAAATCTCACCTTGTTTAAAAAAATTTTATGAGGAAAAGTTTTCACTAATTGAGAGACTTTCAGATAATATCGATTATTTCTCAAGAGTTGAAGAAATGCAACAAGAATTAGAAAAAAAATACTTAGAACGATATATACAAAAGTCAGAAAACTGTTTTAAACCATGTTTAATTATGTAACGTTAATATAAATCCCATTGTTGTTTAAAAGTTGATATAAAAGTATCAGCATTAATACGCGCAAGTATAGTCTCTGTTTCTGCTAAATGAAGTAAACTACAAATAGCTGTTGCTTGAAAAGCTAAGTGCTGAAACGTTTCACTATTTTTATCAAATGCAGAATATAAATAATCAAGCGTATCTTGAACTTCTATTGATTTATCCGGTTGGACTCGGTCGATTTCAGAAAAACCAAAATCATTTGGCCGTAAAAACGTTTCAGATTCGTTCCCATTTTGGCAAATTACTGCAGGACAACGTTTATCAAGAGGNGGTTGTGCAGAACCTTCCATGCCCCTCACTAAAACAAATCCATCTAATCGTTGCAGATGATTAAGTAAATCAATAGACTTTTTTCGATATGGAGGATGTGTATAACCGGTAACCATATATGTTTTTTCAGCTTGAATTGGAAGCATNAATTTTTCGATAGTGGTTAATACAGGTCGTTTAACTAATGCTGCTCGCAATGAATTCAACGAATGAAGTTCTTGAAAAAAAGTAGTTTGGTCTAAATAAGCCCAGCCTATATTTTTGTTAAGTAAAGAAGTTTTAATATCTNCTATTGGTTTAAGCGGGTTTTTCCCAGCTTGTTTTAAAAGTTTAAATGGATTTATACCTCTTTTCGGTGCAACTTCTTCAGTCCCATGTAGTAAAACGGGGTAGCCTAATGCAGCTAAAAAAGGTGCTAAAAGTAAAGNAGTATTATGAAAACGATTAAATCCGTCATATGGGTTTGCAATATCAATAAGTATTGGTAAATCTATCGTTTCATGTAAACATTTAGTATAACAGTAATCCAGTGAAGCTAAATTTTCTTCTGTAGTTTCTTCTTTTAAGCGCTCAGCTTCTAAAAAAGAAGATTTATACTGCATTGGAACGTCGGTCGAGAAAACCTGTTCTAAACAAAAAGTCATTTCATCACGATTTAAATCTTTTTCAGCGATAACTTTTTTTATNAAGGTNAGAAAATCGTAATGTTTTATATTCGAGCTAACATTAGTAAATAAAAAATGACAATCTGGGTGCACAACCGTTTCAAAGTTCTTTTTAATAGTATTAAACCAGTAATCTTCTTGAGTCGTATTAGGTAACATTAAAAATGCAGTTAAGATTGTCGCAATAGTTGCAGTCTCAACCTCATTTGAATGGATTAAGTCTGATAGGCTATCAAGCTGATCAACATCCAATGACTTGCTCATTGTTTTACCTGTCCCTTTTTGCTTTAAAAGAGTAACTAATTTATCTTGTTTTGACATTGTTATATTTTTTAATATAAAAAGATATCGTTTCTTCTAAATAAGTATCAAAGTCGGCTAACGCAGACCATCCTAATTCAGATTCAATTTTTGTAGAATCAATAGCATAGCGTTTATCGTGTCCGGGTCGATCTTTTACATACGTGATTAAGTCTTTATAACTTGTTAATTGTGTTGAAGGGTGTAGTTGATCAAGTTTTGCACAAATATGCTGACACAAATCGATGTTTTTTTGTTCATTACGAGTACCAATATTATAGGTTTCGCCAGAGTTTCCTTTGAAAAATATATCACAAATTGCAGTCGCATGATCTTTTACATAGAGCCAATCACGAATATTTTTACCATCACCATAGATCGGTATCGGGTTATGATTAAGTGCATTACGGATAATAGTAGGAATAAGTTTTTCATCATGCTGAAAGGGTCCATAGTTATTAGAACAGTTACTTATAGTGATGTTTAAACCAAACGTGTGATGATAAGAACGAACAATAAAGTCACTACTTGCTTTTGACGCTGAATAAGGTGAATTAGGTGCATATGCCGTGGATTCACTAAAAGTACCTGTTGACCCCAGTGATCCAAAAACTTCATCTGTGGAAATATGATGAAAACGGGCTGTTTTAAAGCTCTCTTTCTGCTCAAAAGGGGCATTCATCCAAAGTGTTTTCGCAGCATGAATAAGGTTGTAGGTACCTTTTATATTAGTATCAATAAAAACTTCAGGACCACTTATAGAATTATCAACATGTGATTCAGCAGCAAAATGAATAACACCTTGAAATTGGAATGTTTTAAATAAATCATTTACATGATCTTGATTACAAATATCACCTTGAATAAAGGTATACTTAGGGTGGCCCTTTAGCGAGTCTAAATGTGAATCACAATGAGCATAAGTAAGTTTATCAAGATTAAAAATTGAATAACCCTTGTCTAGTGTTAAAAGATGATGAATAAAATGTGATCCTATAAATCCTGAACCACCAGTAATTAGTAAATTCATTATACGATTTCCTCAGCAACCTTTTTTAAATAATAACCATAGTCATTATTATATTTATTGGCTTCATCAAGTAAGTTAGCTTTTGAAATAAATTTCATACGATAAGCAATTTCTTCTAAACAAGCAATTTTTAAACTTTGTCGTTTTTCAATAACTTCAATAAAAACACTCGCACTATGTAAGCTTTCATGTGTCCCAGTATCCAACCATGCTGTTCCACGCCCCAAGACTTTTAAAGAAAGTTTCTTATCTTTTAAATATTTTTTATTTACATCGGTTATCTCTAATTCACCACGATCGGATGGAGTAATTGATTTTGCAACGTTTGAGACATTGTTATCGTAAATGTATAAACCTGTAACAGCCATATTACTTTTAGGATTTTTTGGCTTTTCTTCAATACTTAAAACATCACCATTACTATTGTAAGTTGCCACTCCATAACGTTCAGGATCGTTTACATACTGGCCAAAAATTGTAGCGCCAACATTTTCATGAATAGCTTTTTTTAAAAGATTTGGAAGTCCATGCCCATAAAATATATTATCTCCAAGTATAAAACAAACTGAATCCTCTCCGATAAAGTCTTCACCAATGATAAATGCTTCAGCGATACCAGTAGGTTTTTCTTGAGTTTTATAACTTATATTTAGCCCTAAATGTGAGCCATCATTTAATAAATTTTCGAATCCAGCCAAATCATGAGGCGTTGTTATAATAAGAAAATCTTTTATCCCCGCAAGCATTAATAATGATAATGGGTAATAAATCATAGGCTTATCATAAACGGGTAAAAGTTGTTTTGAAGACGCTTTTGTGAGTGGGAAAAGTCGTGTGCCTGACCCTCCTGCTAAAATAATACCTTTCATGAATAATCCTTTAACTATTTATGGTTAAATTATAGCAAAATGTTTTATGCTTAAAAAGCAATATAACGTAAAGTTTTTTTTATTTTTTATCTTAAAAATAAAAATCCAATATAAATTATATAAGATACAAATAAAATATAATAAATAAGTGAGTTAAAGTATTTTGTTTTAAGTATAATTGGGAATAAAAAAAGTAAGATACTGGAATAAACTAAAACTAAAAAGTCAATTTGATTTGCTAAAGGAACATAAATCGGTGAAATTAATACACTTATGCCCAAAATTAAGCTTAAATTGAAAATGTTTGATCCTAAAATATTTCCTAGTGCAATTGATGAGTTTTGTTTTTTAGCAGCGATCACACTTGTTACAAGTTCTGGTAAAGAGGTCCCAATAGCTATCGCAAATAAAGAAATGACACTTTTAGAAATTCCAATGAGTTCGGCTAGTGATATTGCAGATCCAACAACCCAATGTCCTCCCAGTGGAAGAAGAAGNCATCCAGCTAAAAAATATATAAAAGATGTTGAAAGTNGTGTTGATTTTCCAGTGTCTTCAGCCTCAATTCCTTCTTTTTGCTGATAAAACAACCATATTGCGAACAAACAAAATGCTATCAAAATTAAGCCTGTATAAAAATGTAAAATAAAATGAGATTGATTTTGGTTAAGAAAAAGCAACAAGCCCAGCGTTAAGACTATAAAGCAATATAAATAAATTTCTTTTTTAATATTTAATTTTANGAGCTTAAAAGGAAAAATTATGCCAGTTAAACCTAAAATTAATAAAGTATTAGAAATATTACTACCAACTATGTTCCCAAATACGATAGTAGATTCCTGTTTTAAACTTGCAATAACGTTTACTACAAGCTCCGGTAAAGAGGTACCAAGTGAAACCAAAGTTAAACCAATAATGATTTCAGGTATAGAAAACCGTCGTGCGATAGCGCTTGCACCTTCAACAATATATTCGCCACCTTTCCAAAGAGCAACAAAACCGAGAATAAAAAATAATACCGAAAGCATGTGTTGATTATACCGATATTGGNTTTGTTTGAAAATAAAAAAGTGGGCACCAAGCCCACTTAATGTATTGATTTTAAATGAATAGTGTTATTTTTTCTTTAAAGCTCTATCAATAGTTTTATTGATCTCTTCAAAAAAAATGCCTTCTAAATTTTCAAATTGAGCTTTAGTTTTTTCATTAAATAACACAACGCCTGTGTCAAAATTTAACCCATAGTTTTTCTTTGATTTCACTTTGATTGTTTTGTTGATAATAGTTTTTCCCTTATTATTTCGAATAATAAAGTTTCCAATAGCAGCCATTTGCTTGGTTCCAATTAAAGCATTATTGGGTTTTATTTGTACAAATTTAAGCTTAAACGCAGCTACAGCATCGACATCTAATGAATCTGTCAATCGGATAGCAATGCTTGAGCCATCCTTATGCTTATTTTTTTTGCTTAATGCCATGGCCCAAAGGTTGGGATTAGAATAAGGTTCTGGAACATAAAAAGTTAAATCAGAATATTTTCCAGCTTTATGTTCAGCAGTGTAATTAGGATCTGTAGAAAAAGAAGATACAGGAACTAAATTTAGAGGACTACTTAAAAGTTTATTTTCAATTTTAACTGCAAAATTATTAAAATATTCTTTTTCTTTATCGCTTTTATAACTTAGTTTTTCTAAAAATTTTGTTTTACCTCTAAAAAAGTCAGGCGTTGTAGAGTGCTGAATGTCTCCGTTTTCAAACTCTTCTTTTGTGACAACAGAAATAGTCCGATCAAATTGAACACTAACTATAGCAATATCATCAACTTGTTTTAAAAGCTTTGACTGGCCACAACTACTTAACAAACTTACAAGAAAAATAAAAATAATTATNTTAAAGCTATGAATCATTAAACACTCCTTAAAAAAATATNTAAAATATTAAACCTAAATTTGGCAATTTACAACAAAANCAAAAANGATATTTTAATTTAAAATATAAGGTTTNATTGAAGAGATAATCTTTTCAGACATAGGACGCGTATTAGACCCAAAACGATTGATTAATTTTCCGTCTGGAGAAACAAGAAATTTATTAAAATTCCATGTCACTGGTCCTGTAAGTTTTGGATTAGATTGGGTGAGAAAGGCAAATAAATCAGATTGATTTTTACCTCTTGTGGACATCTTTTCTGTCATCAAAAATGAAACGTCATATTTTGTCCGACAAAACGTTTTGATGGTTTCCTCTGTCCCAGGTTCCTGACCTCCAAAATCATTACTTGGTACACCAATAATAATAAGGCCTTTATNTTTAAATGTATCATGTAATTCCTCAAGCCCCTTATACTGAGGAGTGAAACCGCATCTACTAGCAACATTTACGAATAAAATTGGTTTACCTTTAAAGTCTTTTAAATGTATAGGTTTNTTATCAATATTATCCATTTTTATAGCATAAAAATCGNTTGGNATAGAATTNGGAAAGGCATAAACAGATTGTTTTTTAAANAATAAAACAAGTATACTAAGNAGTGTTAAAAAACAAAAAAATAATAATAGCTTATTTAACATAAACAAATTTTAGCACATTGTGCTCAATTCATAAATTGTATGATATTTAGCTAATTTNAATATTTCCTCATAAATGCCTTATGTTTTAAAATCTTGAGAATATTTAAATATGAAATTTTCCAAGAAGAGTTATTAAACGTAAATGAATTTCAAAATGAAAAACAGATTCGTTTTAGGTTAAAGAATTCAAAAAAGATATAAAAGTTTTTTAAAAAATTAATCTATAATCCACAATTATCAAACAAAATATCAGTTATTTTTTCATGTGTGCCAAAGTGCGGCTTTACCTCGTAGCTAACATCTGGAAATTTACGAGCAATATCATCTACCAATTGAGGAATGTCTGATGTAGAGTGCCTCCCTGGAGATAGCATAAAAGGTTGAGCTATTATATGAGTAGCCCCTTGATCAATACATTTAACAAATGTGGTGGCAATATCTGGTGGAGCCAATTCCATATGACATCCTTCGATAATGATATCTTTATTTTTATCGCGTAACATCTTAACAACATCAAAAATCATATCGTTAGCAGCTTTAAATCGGGAACCATGATCAATAATTATAAGTGCTTTCTTCATGCTCTCAAATTAAACAATCTGAGTATCTTTGTCAATTAGGAAAGATATTATCTCCTTCATCTACAAAGAAATCTAATTGTAATTTCTTTTTTGGGTTAACAGCATAATTAGTAAAATCGGTTACGCCAGCTTGTCTTAAAACATCTTCATCTAATAAAAAATGACCAGTGTAATCTTTAGATTTTTTAGTTAAAACTTCATATGCTGCATCGCCCATAATATCTGGATGACGCGATGCTTGAATCATTAAAGATCCACCAACAACATTTTTAACAGCTGCAGTTGCAATAGCTGAACGAGGCCATAATGCATTGACAGCTATTTTATTTTTTTTAAATTCTTCAGCTAGACCCAAAACACACATACTCATGCCGATCTTAGCCATGGCCCAACCTAAACAAGGTTTAAACCATTTTGGATCCATACTCAATGGAGGAGATATCATTAATAGATGTGGGTTTTTTGATTTTTTTAAATATTTAAAACAATGTTTTGAAGTTAGATATGTACCTCGTGCATTAATTTGATTCATTAAATCAAACCGTTTTGTTGGTGTTTTAATTGTTGGGCCAATATATAATGAACTTGCGTTATTAACACAAATATCAATTCCTCCAAAAGTTTTTACAGTTTGTTCAATAGCGGCTTCAATCTGTTCTTCATAGCGAAGATCTGTTTGAATAGCAATGGCATTGCCTCCCGCGTCTATCATATCTTGAGCTGCAGTATGAATGGTTCCAGGAAGTTTAGGGTGTGGTTCTACTGTTTTTGCTATAATTGCAATGTTAGCCCCATCCTTGGCTGCTTTTAAAGCAATTGAATGACCAATTCCACGTGATGATCCTGTTATAAACAATGTTTTACCTTTTAAACTCATGACTGGGTAGTACCACATTTAAAGAAACTCTAAACGTCTAAATATTTATTTTAAAAATTGTATTCTAAAAATAAAAAGGTTTAAAATAATGTTGTTTAGGGTACATGTTGAATGATTTGAGGAGTGATCTAATTGAAAATAGAATTTTGGGGAGTCAGAGGTTCGTTCCCAGCCCCAGGAATTGAATATTGTAAGTATGGCGGGCACACAACTTGTGTCAACATTATCTTCGAAGATGATTTGCAATTAATTCTTGATGCCGGTCTAGGTATTCAAAAATTAGGTAAAAAATTGCTTAAGAAGCCTCTAAGTAATATTCAAATATTATGGACNCATTTTCATTGGGATCACATTCAAGGGTTACCTTTTTTTCCACAAATATATATCCCNGGCCAAAAAATTGATGTCTATTCNGGNTTTGACATAGGNTGGCAAATAAAAGTATCAGATCAAATGAACGGAATTCANTTTCCAATTGAATTTGATAATTTACCTAGTGATATAAGCATTCACAGTTTAGATGAATTAGAGCAATTATCAAAACATAAAATTAGAGTTGAAAAAATGGTGACAAATCATCCTGGAGGATGTTACGCATATAAAATTATTTATAAAGATAANGTGGTTATATTTTGTCCAGATAACGAATTGGTTCCGCCAGCTAAACCTAATAAAACCCTTGAAGAATTTGTTGAGTTTTTTAAAGATGCAGATGTTTTAATTCACGATATGCAATATTTAGACGAAGAAATGGAAGTAAAAAAAGGGTGGGGTCATAGTTCTATCGGAATGGTAAGTGACGTTGTCGAAAAAAGTAATGTAAAACATTTTATTGCATTTCACCATGATCCTATTAGAACAGATGATGAATTAGATAAGATAGAAAAGGACCTTAAAAAAAGAATAGCAAGTGATAAAAAAGTAGATGTTGCAAGAGAAGGTCTTGAAATCAATTTATAGTTGATAGTTAAAAAAAATTTAGGAAAAATATAAAAAATCAGTTATCATGAAAATGAAGGAATTTTATCATGGCTGTAACAAATAAAACAAAAAGTTATTTAAAACTTGGTAGCATATTTGCTTTACTTTCTGGCCTTTTTTGGACAACATCAATTGTTATTTCTTTACTAATTCCGAGTTTCTTAAGAGGTTCTACTTCACTTGCTTTTTTTGAAAAAGCTGCAAGTTATTCTACATTCATCATTATAAAAGATTGGTCAAATATCATTGCTTATTTATGTTTTATTGCTGTAATTATCGTGTTTAATCATTTAGCTAGACCTGAAAATAGAGCTTACATGTCGTGGGTAAATGTCTTGATTTTAATTGGGTTAAGTACAGCATTATATGAATATGTTGAAGCTGCTCGAAATTTTTTGCCAATGATAGATAGAATGGCAGATATGACAGTTGACGTTAAAAAAATCTACGCAAGGTTTCAGTTTTATAATTCTGATGATTTTTTGTTATGGCATCTCACAGCCTGTATTTGGTTTACTATTGTTAGCGGTTTAGCTTGGACAAATAAAATGATTCCTAAATATTTGGTTATATTAGGTTTGTTACTAGGGTTGAGTAATGGTGTTGCTTTTATTGGTATCATTAATGCAGATCGAGGCTTAATTGAAAGTTACCAGTTATTTTCTATTATTTTAATTCCACTTTGGTCTATTGTTGAAGGCTCTTTTTTGTGGGTTTTATCTAAAAAATTATAATTCAAAAATAAATGTTTAAATCTGCTTTAAATTAGGTATGTATACCAATAGGTTAAGCATGTCTTTTCAAAAAATTAAAATTAAACATCAACCATGAGCGAAGAAAAGCAAAAAAAAATAAATTTAAATATTTTTAAAAATATACCTAAAGATGAAACAGATACAATCCTAGACGAGGATTTGTTTGGTCGAGAAGTAAAGTTAGATGAGAAAATTTCAGATTTTATTCAAGTATTTAAAAGTAAATGGTTAGAATCACAAACATATTTTGTGAATATTGTTAAAAAAAAGAAAGATGAGAGTGTGTCGAATGAAGCTACTGAAGAAAAAAAGTTGCTTATCGAAGAAGAAATAGCTAAAGATAGTATAAGTGAACAGAAGCAAGAAGATAAAAAAGAAGATGTTTTTTATAAGCCTGAGGTAAATAATACGTTTGCTTCGTTACTTAAATTAAAAAGAACATTAACACTACAAAAAGAACTAAGTTACACAAAACCAATCCCAAATATTATTTATAGAAAAAAACAATTAGTTAAGATTAAATCAATTATTGAAAAAAATATTGATAAAATTGTGGTTGCGCAAAATAAGGATTTTGGATTAAGGCACTCATCTGAAGTTTTAAAACACGAAGTTATTTTACCTTTAGCATTAATAAAACTAACTATTAAAGAGTTAAAAAAATGGACAAACAATCAGCATAATACTAACACTAATTTTTTTGATCAAATGTTAATAAATAAAGAAATTAAAGCTTGCCCATATGGGTGTGTTGGTATTATCAATTCATGGAATTTCCCATTCTCAAGTGCATTCATCCCACTTATTAGTGCTATAGCTGCAGGTAATAGAGTAATTCTAAATGTTTCAAGTAAAACACTACATGTTAGTAGACTAATTCAAAAGATTATTGTTGAAGAGTTTGATGATAGTGAAATTTCAGTAATTATTGGTGATGAAAAAATAACCAGATCGTTTGGTTTAATAAAATTCGATAAACTTTTTTATTCAGGAGATATAAAAGAAGCAAATGGTATTGTAAAATCAGTTGAAGATTATCGTATGCCTATACATTTTGAGTGTAGTGAAATGACTCCTGCTATTGTAGGAAATAAAGCCAACATAAAGCATGCATTAAAAAAAATTATTCATTCAAAAGTATTTAATTCAGGCCAACATAGTGATGCTCCAGATTATATTTTGGTTAAAAATACATTGTTTGACGAATTTNTACATGAAACAAAGCTAAATTTNAANAAGTTACAGGTTAAAGGCGTTCTATCAACGCCAACATATATTATTAATAAAGATCATTACGATCGNCTTCAGTCTTATATGGTTGAAATTAAACAAAAAGGTATACAGACAATTCAATANCCTTTAAAAAATATTGATAATGGAGACGACCATTTAATGTTTCCTTTAACATTTGTAATTGATCCAACAGTNGAAATGAAAGTCTTAAATGAGGAGATTTTTGGGCCTATCGTTTCAGTNATAAGATATGTAGATTTTCCTGACGCAATNAATTATATAAATCAAAAAAACCATTCAAAAAGTATTTATTTTTTTGGAAATGATTCCTTCGAACAAAATTATTTATTAAACCATTGTAAAGTAAAAACAATCACATTTAACAATGCTTTAATAGATACAATAAATTATACATCTTTGCATCATTTAAGTAATGATGAGATAACACATTTATATGGTGAAGAAGGGTTTCTTGAATTTAGTAAATTAAGAACTATTTTTAAAAATAAAACATTTTAGACCGTTATAAAAGTTGTTTCGGGGCAAAGTCAATAATAAAGCGGACTTGTTTTGTTGGCTTTGGACAACTTAGTAACAGTTCTCTAACTTTAGCTGATTTTTCAGCAGGAAATTTTAACAATATTTGGAATCGAAAAAAGTTTCTTACTTTTTCGATAGGTGCGGGTTTTGGTCCAGAGATTAAAATAGCATCATTTAAAGGACATACATTGGAACGTAGATGTGTGGCTACAACATCAGCAAAAGTTTTTCCAAATTCTTGAGATTCTGAACTTATAATTAGATAAGTCATTTCTGAATAAGGTGGATAAAAAAGTTCTTGTCTAAATTGTAATTCTCGTTCTGTAAAACCATTAATATTATGATCTTGTGAAAAAGTGAAAATATAATGATTGGGCTGAAAGCTTTGAACGATAACTTCTCCAGGGTCTTTACCTCTTCCAGAACGTCCTGCAACTTGAAGAAGTAAGTGGAATGCTCTTTCCGCAGAGCGGTAGTCTGGTAAATTCAATGATGTATCAATGCCTAAAACACCAACTAAAGTAACATCTTCAATATGATGACCTTTGGCAACCATTTGAGTACCAATTAAAATATCACCATTTTCTTTGAAGTCAGTTAACTTTTCTTCCATTATCTTACTTGTGCTTGCAGAGTCTTTATCGAGTCTGATGATATTTGCTGTCGGAAAGTGTTGCCTACATTCTAATTCTACTTTTTGAATTCCAATACCTGAAAATCCAAGCCTATTTCGTTTGCAACTCGGACATTGGTTTGTAACTGGGATAGAGTGATCACATCGATGACAATGAAATGATTTATTTTGGTGAAATGTATAACTTAACCCACATCCCTCACATGAAAAAACCGCACCACAATGTTGGCATGAAATATGGGTAGAAAAACCTCTTCTATTAATTAAAATAATAACTTTTTTTTTATTTGCCAAATGGGTTTTCATAGCAGCAAGTAATTGTTTTGAGATTAGAGAAAAATCACCATTTTGCTGTAATGCTAGCATATCAACCGTTTTAATGGTTGGTAATGGGTGGCCACTGACTCGTTTAATTAATTGTGAGTAAGTATAACTTGTCTTGCTTTCAACATATTGTTTAGCTTTTGCATAAGTTTCAATGGCTGGAGTTGCAGATCCTAAAACCACAGGGCAGTTATGGAAAGTTGCTCTCCATTTTGCAATTTCTTCAGTATCATAACGAGGGTGGTTATCTTGTTTATAAGAAAGGTCATGCTCTTCATCAATAATTATCATTCCAATTTTTTTTGCAGGAGCAAAAATTGCAGATCGTGGACCAATAATAACACTAGTGTCTAGAAGTTGTATTTTATTCCATTGTTCTTCTTTTTGTTTTGGAGTTAATCCAGAGTGAAGTAGGCAAACATTATCATTAAAACGTTCTTTAAAGTGGGTTGTGTATTGAGGAGTTAAGGAAATCTCTGGGCATAATATAATTATAGATTCATTTCTTTTTAAACAATAATCTGCAAGTCTTAAATATATTTCTGTTTTACCACTTCCAGTAATACCATGTAATAAATGACAACCAAAGCCTGAAATAGATAAAATATTATCAAATGCACTTTGTTGTTCGTCGGATAGTGTAAAAGGCGACGCTATAATTGAAAAGTTTAGCTTTTTTAAATTTACTTTTCGGATCTTTTTTTACCAATAATTGTTTGATAAGCTTTAAAAGGTGTGGAATGGTAAAAATGGCTAAACCAATCAATCATTTTGATATATTCATTACTTAAAAAAGGAAGTTTTTCATTTTTAGATTCTATCGGTTTAAAATTAATCGTGTTAGAAGTATCTTTTTCTTTAGTTCCAATCACTAATCCTGTAGCAAGTGATCGCCCAAATCGCACATCTACATGATCTCCAATAGAAACGTCATGCTGATTATCAGCACCTAAATCGTAACTGTAGGTTTGACCGACACCACGAAAAACTAAAACATCAGCTAAGCTCATCTAAAAATTGAGATTACAGTTAAACAAAATAAAACTATGAAAACACCCATCATGTTTATAAGAGTAATATGTTGATCAAAAAAAAGGTAGCCTGAAAGATACATTAAAGGTATTTGTGCTAACCCAATGGTTGATGCCACTGAAGCTGTCGTAAATTTATAACCTTTTGTCATAAACCATTGAGCGGAAAAGCTGATAATGCCTGTTAGTATGATAAGTAATATAAAAGGGTTATCTATTAATGCTAATGTCGGCTTAGCTGGAATAAAATAAACAATACTTGCAAACGATTGAAAAAAAAAAGATAATACTAAATGAATCATGTGTCTTACGAAGTGATTTAAGACTTAAAATTACTCCAGCTGCAAAAATAGAACCTATAAATGCAAATAACGTACCCTTGTTAAGGGTTGTGCTAAATGGAAAAAAAACAAAGCCTAAACCTAAAAAAGCAATAGCTAAGCTAGTTAAACTAAAGCGATGGGGACGATCTTTAAACAGAAAAAACGCAATGATAAATGTCCATATTATTGAAAAATTAAAGACAAGATTCACTTGACCAACCTCACCTTCCTTTAAACCGATGTATAAACATGACATGGCAATTAAACCACAAGTCGCACGAGTTAATAATAACCAAGGTCGTTTAAAATTAAGGTTAATTTTTTTTGTAAATAGCAAAGGTAAGAATAAAATGGGTGCTAAAATAGACCTAAACAAGATGAGTTGAATAAAAGTAAAATAATCAGACAAGTAAGCTACAATGGAAAAGTTAGTACAAAATAAGAGTTGAGCTAAAAAAATAAAAAAAATGCCAAACCATTGAGATCGTAATTGCGTCATAACTCTAAAGTAAAGCGTTTTATCTACATTGACAATATTATTAAGTAAAAGTAGAGCTAATTAGATTGTTAAGATTAGATATATAGTTAATAAATTCATATTTGTATTTATCGATATGTTTTTATTTAGATGAATAAACCTTTTCAAAGAATTTATATTTTTTTTGTCTACTTAAACTAAACGGTTTTCTAATATTTTTTATATTTATAAATAAAATCGTTACAGGGATGATAATTAAAACTAAATAAAAAATAACAAGCGCAATGGTTTTATTTAACGAACTATTTACCTCATTAAGTGCTGCGAAAAACATTAATTCAAAATATTTTGAAATAAACAAAATGTATATTATTGAAATTAAAATCATGATGAAAGAATATATCTTCGCAGAATATCCAATTAAAATCCATTTATGGTTGATTAGGTTTGTTGATGTTTGGCCTTTAAGATAACCGATAAGAAAGTAGTTAATAAAATAAACGAAGATAAATAAATGGAGAAAAAAGTTGCCTATTAAATTAAAAAAGTCCATAGACTTAAAAAAAGTGCCAAAAAGAAGACAACAAAAAGAACAGCCTAATAAGGTTAAACATTGTTTAGAATTATAAAAATAATGATGATTTACTTTAATTGATTTTATTAGTTTTTCTTCAAATAAAAATAAGGTTGTTAAGTTTCCTAAAAACATAATAATAGATAGCGGTAATACAGCCATTAGTAAAATATGCTGAAGAGAAATTAAAATTTGTATTAACATATCGATCATTTATTTTCTCCTTTTGTCTTAAGTTTTATGCTAGCGATATGAAAAGTTTTTTAATAAAAGCCTAGTAAATTAGGTTATTTAAAAATGGTGAAAAGATAAAAAACAAACAAAAAAAGACGCAATTCACCCTTAAAAAGGCGAATAATAGAGATTGAAAAACGTAGCGGGTATCCAGCCCCAACGGATATTTCCAGTACAAAAAGGTAAATTATTTAATAACTGTAGTTGTTTATAGATATGTTGATTCATAATATTTTAATATTATACAATGTAGCCCTAATTTTTATTAGATCTACAATAATAAAATAAAAAAATTGCTATTCACAATGTTTAATTTAATTAAAAATAACTTGTTATCCATCTACAATTAAAGATAAGTACGACACTAATTTGAAATTGATTGTTTAAAATTGCTAAAACATTTCAAAATAGAGTTTTATCCTATTGAAGAATCTAATATTGAAGTAAAATAAGATTATGTCTGAAACAAAAAATAAATTAGCTGAAGAATTAAGTCCTTATTTATTACAACATAAAAATAATCCTGTGCATTGGTATGGTTTTAATGAAGAAGCTTTTGAACTTGCATTAAAATTTGATAAGCCTATTTTTTTGTCTATCGGCTATTCAACATGCCATTGGTGTCACGTTATGGAACATGAGTCCTTTGAAGATGAAGAAGTCGCTCACTTAATGAATGAGGCTTTTATAAACATAAAAGTAGATCGAGAAGAAAGACCTGATGTAGATCATTTATACATGTCTGTATGTCAAATGATGACAGGGCAGGGTGGTTGGCCTTTGACTGTGATTATGACACCTGATAAACGCCCATTTTTTGCAGGAACATATTTTCCAAAATATTCTAGAGGCCAACAACCTGGTATGCTAGATTTAATAACTTACATCAAAAAAGTTTGGATCGAAGAACGAGATAATGTGCTTGATTCTGCAAACAATATAATGGTTCAGTTAGTTCAGCAAAATCAAAGTTCAATTTCGGGTCATTTAACCGAAGAAACCTTGCACAACGCGTTTAATCAGATTAAATCAAATTATGATAGTGTTTTTGGTGGCTTTGGTGACAAACCTAAATTTCCAACACCTCATAAACTTAATTTTTTACTACATTATTATGAATTATTTAAAAATAAAGACGCGCTAGAAATGACCACAGAAACATTAACAAAGTTAAGATTAGGAGGTATTTATGATCAGGTTGGAAACGGCTTTCATCGGTATTCAACTGATAAAGAATGGTTACTACCTCATTTCGAAAAAATGCTCTATGATCAGGCGCAGCTAATTTGGACCTATACAGAAGCCTTCAAACTAACAAACGATAATAGTTATAAAATGATTGTTGATGAAATAATAGACTATGTAGTAGGTGAATTAAGCGCAGAAAATGGCGGTTTTTACTCTGCAGAAGATGCTGATTCTGAAGGTGTAGAAGGTAAATTTTATATTTGGAAAAATACTGAATTATCTGAGGTGCTATCAGCAAAAGAAAAGCATTTTGTGATTGAAAAATTTAATGTCTTAGAAGAGGGGAATTTTTTTGATGAGGCCAGCGGACAAAAAACTGGAGAAAATATCTTTTTTTTAACAGAGCAATTAAATCAAAATGATAAAGAACTATGGTTTGAGATTCAAAAAAAACTGGTTAAAGTAAGAAAAAAGAGAGTTCGTCCAGGTTTAGATGATAAAATTCTTACAGATTGGAATGGGTTAATGATTGGTGCACTAGCTGAAGCAGGTCGTTTATTAGATAATAAAAAATATACTGATCTCGCTGAAAAATCGGTAAGCTTTATCGAGGAACATTTACTAAAAAAGTCGTCTGTTTACCATCGTTATCGTAATAATAAAGTAGGAATAAAAGGAACCGCATTTGACTATACTTATTTAGTTTTTGGCTATATAAATTTATACAAAGCGACACAAAAAGTTAATTATTTAGAATCAGCTAAACAATTAAACGACAAAGCAATGGATTTATTTTGGGATACAACTAGTGCTGGTTTTTTTAATTCTGATAACGACGATATTATTGTTCAACAAAAAGATAGTTATGATGGGGCTTTACCTTCAGTTAATGGGATGTTGTATTTCAACTTACTATCATTAAGTCAGTTACTTCATGATTCAAAACTATATGAAAAAGCATTGGCATTAAACGCAATATTTGCTTCAAAGCTTAATCAATATCCAATGGCCTATACGTTTTGGTTAACAGCAGAAACATTACATCAAGAGGGGCTTCCAATATGTGTGATAGTAGGGCATTTAAGTGAAAAAGATTATGCTAAATTAAAGCAACACCAAACACTTAATACAGTTCTACAAAAAATAGACCCTAAAAAAGATGGGTTAGAAGAAAAACTCGCCAACAAAGGATTTAAAAAAATGAATAATAAAACAACATTTTATGTTTGTAAAAATTTTAGTTGTCAAAAACCAACAACTAGTATTTCTGAAGCATTAAAATTACTTCAAAATTAGTTTTCTAAAATTATTTTCAATGTGCTAAACTAAGAATCATGATTTTCTTAGAATTAGTGCCTAAAGATATGGAACAGCTTTTAAAAGATGTTAAAGATTATTTAACCGATTTTTCAGCTATTGATGGTGTTAATATTCCCGATATTAAACGTATCTCAAACAGAAGCTATAATGTAACGACAGAACTTTTAAAACATAATATTAATGCTATTCCACATATAAGAACGAGAGATGATGAAATGACAGTTCATTTAAATAGAATAGAAGCATTAGTTGAATCTGGTTTAGATAAAATTTTATTAGTATCTGGAGATATCCATCAAGATGCAATTCATCAAGTTACTCCTTTACTTTTAACAAAAGAATTAAAAAAACGATTTAATGGGCTAAAAGTGTATACAGCTTTAGACCCATATAGACACTCATTTAAGGATGAGGTGCAATATGCAAAAGAAAAAATAGAGGCAGGATCTGACGGTTTTTTTACGCAACCTTTTTTCGAAAAAGAGTTATGTGAACAATATATTAATCAGTTTAAAAATGTTGATATATTTATTGGAATTTCACCTGTTATGACACAAAAATCTTATGATTATTGGGTAAGAGTAAATAATGTAACTTTTCCTCAGAGTTTCGAATTGAGTCAAAGCTATAATGCAAAGCTAGCTAAAGAATTACTTTCTGTATCAAAAAGATATAATAAAAGTAGCTATATTATGCCAATAAGTATTAAAGTTGATGACTATTTAAAGTCTATTTTTTTGGATTAAGTAACCAAATCTTTACTTAACTTATCATATTCAAGTTGAATGAGAGCATCCTTTTTTGAAATTGCGATGGCATGTACACCCCCGTCAACGTGATGTGTTTCACCATTTACACCACTTGATAAATCTGAAGCCAAATAAAGTCCAGCTTTTCCAACATCTTCTAGATTAATATTATTTCCCATAGGCGCTCTGTTTTTATTGATTTTAAGTAAAATATCCGAACCAGAAATACCTTTAAAAGCTAACGTTTTTACTGGGCCAGCTGATAGAGAATTAACACGCACTCCAATATCTCCAAACTCAGCAGCTAAATACCGAACACTACTTTCCAAAGCAGCTTTGGCAACACCCATGATATTATAGTTTGGAACATATTTTTCACCACCTAAGTAAGTAAGTGCCGTAATAGTCCCTCCTTCGTTCATAAGTGACTTAGCCTCTCTGGCAATAGCTACTAATGAATAAGCACTTACGTTAAGCGCTAAATCCCAACCTTCTTTACTAACATTTGAAAAGTCGCCAGTTAAGTCATCCTTATTTGCAAAAGCAACTGCGTGTATAATAAAGTCAATTTCTCCGTAAACTTTTTTATATTCTTCGAAAACATTTTTGATGTCATTTTCGTTTGTCACATCGCACGAAATAACAAGTTTTGAGTTCATTGACTCGGCTATTGGTGTAACTCTAGGCTCCATCAATTCACCTGCATACGTAAATGCTATCTCTGCCCCTTGTTGATAAAGTGCATCAGCTATAGAGTAGCCAATTCCACGCTTATTGCTCACTCCAAAAATAATTCCTTTTTTACCTTCCATAAGTTTAGTCATAATATTGCTCCATTAGAAAATTGTTTTTATTTTACACAACTTAAAGTCAATAATAAAGTGCTTATATAAAATAATTATCTTAAATTTACTTTTTATTATTTAATTTATACTATTTAATATATGAAAAATAAAATTAAATCTTTTCAAACGAATAAAGTATTCCAAAAAGCATATTTAATTACGGAGAAAATACAAACCTACATAAAGCCTTTTTTAATGCGTTCTGAAAATTCAAAAAGAGCTTATCTTATATCGGTTTCTATGGGTGTAATTTATACAATTGCTTTTCTATCTTTATTTTTTCAGCTTAACGGGTTGTATGGTTCTGATGGAATTCGATCTATATCATTATTTATTGAAATTTTAAATCAAAAAAATATTTCTGCGATAAATGTGCCTAGTATTTTTTGGTTAAATAGCTCAGATCTATTTCTTCATATCATTTGCTTTGCAGGAATTCTAGGAAGTATTTGTTTGACGTTAGGGATTTTTCCTTTACTAAATGCAATTTTAGTTTGGTTTTTTTATCTATCGTTTGTAAATGTTGGTTTTCCTTTTTTAAATTTTCAATGGGATGTTCTTTTACTGGAAGCTGGCTTTTTATTACTCTTCATAATACCCAGAAAAAAAATATGGAGTTATTCTGATCAGGTTTCGTCCTCTAAGCTTGCTATTTTAGCGTTCAGGCTTCTTTTGTTTAAATTACTGTTTACATCAGGCTTAGTTAAAGTATTTAGTGGAGATGCAGCTTGGAGCGAGTTTACAGCATTAAATTATCATTATGTNACTCAGCCATTACCACATTTTTTAAGTTGGTTTTTTAATTTACTTCCAACTTGGTTAGATAAACTATCTGTATTATTTATGTTTTTTATTGAATTAATAGTTCCGTTTGGATTATTTTTTAAATCAAANATACGTCATTTTAGTGCTNTNTTAATTTGTTTTTTTATGTGCNTGATTATGTTGTCGGGAAATTATACTTTTTTTAATTTGCTTGTTATTATTCTATGTTTATCTTGTTTTTCTTTTAAANAGTTGAAAAGTGGGGCCAAANCCCATCCTAAATTTATCGTAAGTAAATCTTTTGTTGCATTAATTATAATTATTTTATCAGTATCATTTGAGTTTAATCGTTTCATTTTGAAAAATAATAATGACACAATAGTGAGCTCATTTATTCGCCCATTAAAACTTATAAATCAATATGGTCTTTTTACAATTATGACCAAAAANCGTTACGAAATTGAAATTTTAGCAAGTCTTGATGGNCAAAATTGGAAACCATATAAATTTAAATCGAAAATGAATCACAAGTCTGATATACCCAAATGGGTTTGGCCNCATCAACCTCGTCTTGATTGGCAAATGTGGTTTTTATCGTTAACATCAATGGAAAATAGTCCATGGAGTTTTAATTTAGTCGATAAACTTTTTAAGCAATCACGAGCTGTTGAAGGTTTATTTGAATCTGTTCCTTTTAAAACGGCTCCTAATTATATTTTATTAAAAAAAAGAGAAGTTGAATTTTCTTCAATAAATAAGTTGATTAAAAAAGGTGAATGGTGGACAGTGGGAAAAGCTCAAGACTTTTCTCCTATTTTTTCAAATAGATTCCAAAATTAACGATATCTCTTTTTAAAAGGTTTATAGTTTTTTCGATCATTTCCTGATCGATGTTGATTACGGCTTTGTGAACGACCAAAAGATCGATTAGTTGATCGTGGTTTCGCATCAAACAGATCATCAACATTTGGATAGTTTTTTGGGTCGAGTTCTTTATTAAAAAATAATTTCAGTAAAGTTGAGACCAACTCTTTGGGTTCAAATTGTTCAAGAAGTTGTTCAGAGATGTCAGAAAAGTCTGAATTATGTTGGTTTTTTAATTCAGATTCAATTCGTTCTTTAACTGCTTCTTTTTTAATCTGGATAATTTGTTTTACAGTTGGGATTCGCTTTTTCTCAATTGTAAACTTTAATGCTTTTTCAATTCGTTTCAATTTATAAAAGTCAGATGAATTAATTAACGTAATTGCTATACCTGTTTTACCAGCTCTACCAGTTCGTCCAATACGATGTACATATGCTTCTAAGTCCTGAGGTAATCCATAATTTACGACATGGCTTAAATCTTGGATATCAATTCCTCGAGATGCTACATCTGTAGCAAATAAGATACGTGAACCTCTAGATTTAAATTTAGCTAGGACACGATTTCGTTGTTGTTGTGAAAGATCGCCATGTAATGCTTCTGCAGGATAACCACGCTGTATCATTTTTTCAGAAATATCATCAACCTCACGTTTTGTATTACAAAAAACAATTCCATAAAAGTCAGTTGAAAAGTCAATTAATCTACATAACGCATTAAATTGATCACCTCTATGAACTTCATAGTAATGTTGTTCAACTAATGGGGCAGTTTCTTCTTTTGCTCTTGCTTCAATAAAATGTTGGCCTTTCATATATTTTTCTGCAAGCTTTTTTATTTCAGTTGTCATCGTCGCAGAGAATAAATGTGTTTGTCTATTTGAGTTAGCCATTGAAAGAATAAGCTCAATATCTTCAATAAAACCTTTATTTAACATTTCATCAGCCTCATCCAAAATAACGTGGCTTAATGATTTGAAATCAATACGTTTAGAACTTAAGTGATCAATTACTCGTCCTGGTGTCCCTACGATAATAGATACATTCTTTTTTAAAGCCTTAATTTGAATACTTATAGCTTGGCCACCATATATAGGTAAAATATTACATTTTTTTGTACCTTTAAAACTATTTAATTCATCAGCAACTTGAATAGCAAGTTCCCTTGTAGGTGTTAAGATAAGCGCTTGAATAGAGTCATTAGATTCTGATAGATGATGAAGTAATGGCAATCCATATGCTGCTGTTTTTCCAGTTCCTGTTTGAGCTTTAGCAATGATGTCATTTGAATTTTCTATTAAATAGGGGATTGTTTTTTGTTGAATATCACTTGGTTCAACAAACCCTTTTTTTTCAATTGCAGTGAGTAAATAATCTGGCAAGCCAAGATCTCTAAATGTTATTTTATTGGTCATATTAATTCCTTAACTATTTTCTGACCCTGAAATAAATAAACAATAGAGTCTTTTAAAATTAGGAAAAGATAATATCATGGAAATTACAAAAATGTAATACTTAATAATTTGTTAACTAAAAATAGTCTATAAAATAACGATATGCTACCATCATAACATATGAAAAAAATTATCCTTATCACTGGATGTTCATCAGGTTTTGGTTATCTTTCAACCTTGAAATTATGTAAAGATAACCTCATTATTGCAGCGTTGAGAAATAGTTCTTCCAGACCTGAATTAGTAAAAAAATTAACTGAGTATAGTCCTCAAATTGATATCCAAGATTGCGATGTTTGCGATCCCAAATCTATTTCAACCCTTTTTAGTTATATAAAAGAAAAATATCAAACTCTAGATATATTAATTAATAACGCAGGTGTGTTTTTAGGAGGCTTCTTTGAAGATTGTACCCAAAAAGAAATTGAATTAGTAATGAATACAAATGTCTATGCTGTCTTTAATTTAACAAAAGAAGCTTTACCCTTACTTAGAGCATCGAAGGGTAAAATTATAAATATTTCATCAAGCTCTGGTTTGGTTGCGATGCCTACAGCAAGTATTTATGCTGCAAGTAAACATGCTTTAGAAGGCTGGTCAGAAGCCTTACATTACGAATTAGCCCCATTTGGTGTAAGTGTGTCTTGTATTGAACCACAAACTTATAAAACTGAAATANTAGGAAAAAATTTAAAAATCACATCTGGAAAAAGCAANAAAGAAAGTGTTTATCATAAATATTATGACCCTATTTTAGAAAAAATTATCNATCAAAATAAACTAGGTAGAAATCCAGATGAAGTTATAAGAAAAATTCTAAAAATTGTAAATAAAAAACAGGTGAAATTACGTTATTTAGTAGGGCCAAGTACAAAANTAAAATACGCTTTAAAATATTTTTTGCCATTTGAATTATTTAACAAAATTGTAAAATTTGTGTTTTTAAAACTAATTTCAAAACAATCGTCTAAATGATCAATGATAGCTACTTATTTTTTTTTAATATAAACTATAGTCATGTTTAAAAATATTTTAAAAAAAGTTATTGTATGCCCTAATTGCGGACAACGATCTAGAATTCCTATAAAACCAGGGAAAGTTTTAAGAGTAACATGCCCAAATTGTCAAAACATTTTCGATATTAAATTTGAATCACCTAAATCACAATTTAATAACTTTAATATCGAAAAAATTATTTCAAATTTAAAAAACTTTCCAAAATTACCAACTCAACAAAAAGTATCCTATATTCTTGTTGCAATTACACTTTTATTTATGTTGAGATCATGTGGTCAAGAATCTATCCAACGTCCAGCAAGCCCCTCACAAAATCAAGCTCCATCATCGATTAACACACCGGNCATCATAAATTTATAGTATTTAATATAGGATTAGCCAGTTATAATACGTTATATGAAAAGTAAAACCTATAAATTAAAGTTGGATAACGAATTATTACTAGAAAGTGGTGAAAGCTTATCTGATGTTCAAATTGCGTACCAAACTTATGGTGTTTTAAATGAAAATGCAGATAACGCTATTTTAGTGTGCCATGCATTATCCGGAGATGCACATTTAGCGTTTGAACATGAAAAAGATAAAACTAAATCGGGTTGGTGGAACAATATGGTTGGCCCAGGGAAGGGCATTGATACGAATAAATTTTTTGTGATTTGTTCTAACACGATAGGAAGTTGTTTAGGCTCTACTGGGCCACAGTCTATAAATCCAAAAACAGATAAAGAATATGGTCTTTCATTTCCCATAATTACTATAAAAGATATGGTCAATGCTCAAAAAAAATTATGTGAGCATTTAAATATTTCTCAATTACATGCAGTTATAGGGCCTTCCATGGGTGGCATGCAGGCCATTCAATGGGCAATTGAATATCCGAGTTATGTTAAGCGATGTACACTAGTAGCCACAGCCTCAAAATTATCTCCTCAATCTATGGCATTTGCTGCAGTTGGCCGTCATTCCATAAAAACAGATATAAATTGGAATCAAGGAAATTATGAAAAGGAGAATTTGCCTGAAACAGGCTTAGGCATTGCAAGAATGATAGGGCACATTACGTATTTGTCAGAAGAATCTATAACAAGAAAGTTTGGACGTAAATTACAAGAAAAAAAAGATTATGAGTATTCGTTTGATACAGAGTTCCAAATTGAAAGTTATTTGCAATATCAAGGAAAAAAGTTTGTTAAACGCTTTGATGCAAATAGTTATTTATATTTATCGAAAGCGTTATCTTATTTTGATTTAGATAAATCATATGGTTCTTTAGAAAAAGCNCTTAAAAAAATTAAATCCGAAACGCTTATTATTTCAATTACAAGTGATTGGTTATATCCAACTGAGCAAAGTAAAGAAATCGCGCATATGTTAATGAAGCAAAATAAACGAGTAAGTTTTTGCGAAGTGGACTCCCCCTATGGTCATGATTCTTTCTTAATAGAAGTTGAAAAATTTTCTAAAGTGATAAAGCCATTTTTGGAGAAAGTAAATGACTAATAAACATATAATTGCCAAATACATTACGGATAAAAGCAGGGTTTTAGATTTGGGATGCGAAAAAGGAGATTTATTAAGTTTCCTTAAAGAAACAAAACAAATCCTTGGTTATGGAGTTGAGTTAAAACAAGATCATGTAGTCAGTTGTATCGAAAAGGGAATTTCTATTTTTCAAGGTGATTTAGACGAAGGTTTAAAGGAATTTGCAGATAAAAGTTTTGATGTTGTTATACTTAGTCAAACACTACAGCAAGTAAAAGATCCGATAAAGTTAATGAATGAGATGTGCAGGGTTGCTAATACAGCGATAGTTTCTTTCCCAAATTTTGCTCATTGGTCATCGAGATTAGCACTTTTAAGAGGACATATTCCAAAATCAAAAATTTTGCCATATGAATGGTACGATACCCCTAATATCAGAGTAGTGAGCTTAAAATCATTTAGAAGAGTNTGTAAAAAATTAGGNTTTAAAATTATTGCAGAAGAAACTTTTGTTGGTCAAAAAGGAATGTTGAAAGGCCTNAATGTAATGCCNAATTTATTAAGTGAAAGAGGNCTTTTTGTGCTTAAAAAGTAAAACTAAATCGTTAAGTGTGATTTGTCACAAAATGGCATAGTCTTACTATGTTTACAAAGACAAATTTTTANNGTCTTTTTCTTTTTTATGTCTAATAAAATGGGTTTAGTTGTATTTTTGGTTCGGTGGGTCTTATCGCAAATAACACCATCTTTACTAAATCCACACGTGCAAAAAAGATAACTTCCTTTATCAAAATCTATAAATTGTGGTTTGTTGTTATATATATTTACTTCATAATCCATATATAAATTATACCATTTTGAAAAAAAAGATGTAAAAAACTTTAGTAAACATTTTGATTCAGTTATAATTCTGGTATGGAAATTTTCAAAGTAGTACTTTTAGG
This sequence comes from Rickettsiales bacterium, assembly GCA_002690645.1. GTDB lineage: Bacteria > Margulisbacteria > Marinamargulisbacteria. The sequence goes on along the minus strand of NZFK01000008.1, from coordinate 5,708 downwards.
NATTATTGAAGGNTTAACTGAATTTATACCTGTGTCTTCTACAGGACATTTAATAATAATAGAAAAAATTTTAAAATTAGAAACCAATAATGCACATACATTTCAAATTGCAATTCAATTAGGCGCGATAAGTGCTGTTTTTTTTAGTTATAAATCTAAGATTTTAAAGTTGTATCAGAAAAAAGAAGACTTTATTCGTTTAATTCAAAATCTAATAATCGCAGCAATTCCTGTGTTTATTATTGGTTTTTTAAGTTACGGCTACATTAAAGAAAATTTGTTTTCGCCTTTAACAGTCGCTTTAGCGTTAATAACAGGTTCACTTGGAATGCTCTTTGTGGAGCTAAAGCCATCACGCAAGCCCAAAACATCAAGTTTAGAAGAGATTTCAATGAAGCAGGCATTCATTGTTGGTATTTTTCAGATTTTTGCGCTCTGGCCAGGAATGAGTAGATCTGGTGCAACAATAATTGGTGGAGTCTTTATGAACCTGACNCATCGAGTTTCAGCAGANTTTTCGTTTCTTTTAGCNTTGCCTGTTATAAGTGCAGCCGTTTTATANGACCTATTAAAATCATTTNANNANTTAACNGGGCAAGACCTNATAATGATNCTTATTGGTGGTGTTGTAAGTTTTATTGTTGCTTTGTTTGCTATTAAAACTTTNTTAAAGTGGTTAGATAAAGTTAGATTATTTCCATTTGCGATCTACAGAATAGTACTTGCATTGGTAGTTTTGACTTTTTATCTTTGAGTGTATACTTAAATTTATGAAAAAAGCTTTTCTTATTTTTATATGTTTAATTTTAGTAACCACAAATGAGTTTGTTTCTTATGCAAATTCAAAAAATGGTAATGGAAATAAACCAACAATTGAAATTATTTTAAACTCTATACCTAAAGTTAAGACAATTGATGTTAAACAAAAACTATATTTAGAGGCTGTAAAAGAGCTTGGTAAAAATAAAGATATTGAGCGNTTTGAGAAACTTCTTAATGAATTACCTGAAGAACTTAAAATTTATCAAAAAAAAATATATGAAAACTTTTTTCTTGAATATGCAAAAGTTTCTAAAATTGCGTTCATAAAAAAATATTTAGCTGATNTAAATGATAGAAATTTAAAAGATCATATAGTNGAAAAACTTAGTTATCAAGCATTAACTGATAATAGTAAACGAAATTATGACTTGCTATTGCCATTNGTCACGCAAAATGTCATTCGNTCTAGGGTAGCCTTATTATTAATTGAATATTTTTTAAATATAAATGAGTTAGATAAAGCAAATGATTTAATAGAGTCTATTTCATTTCCAGCCCAAAAAGATGCTGCTTATTCTTTGATTGCTATCGAATACGCAAAAATAGCTGATTATGAGAGATGTAATATGAATATAAACAACATCATGGATATCGANTTAAAGCAAAAAACATTTTCTTTAACATTGGCTGAATTTGCAAAAAAATCTTTATTTAAAATAAGTATTGAGCTTTTAAACAGAATTAGTATTCAAGAAAACTACGAATACGCGTTGATTATATTGATGAACCAATATGTTGACGAAAAAAAATACGATACAGCATATCAATTGTTTCAATCAATTAAAACTCAATCAATTAAAGATCAAGCGCTTTACTATTTAGGAGTAGGGTTTGCCAAGCATGGTGAAGTTGAAGGGATAAATAATGTATTAGAACTTATTACAGATCAAGAAACAAAAGATATGACAAGTCGTGATATTGTAATTGAACTAGCTAAAAATGGGATGACTGAAGAAGCTATTAATTATGCGTTAGCGATTCAGAATTTTCCAATTTATGAATCTGCTGTTATCAGGTTGGCTGCAGAGCTTGGAGTTGCTGATAATGTAAACTTTGTTATCTTAATGTTGCAGCAGATAAATGAAGAAGGTTTATTTGATCAAGTAATCGAAAATTATATTTATTCATTAGTTAAAAATAAAAAGATAAATCAAATAGAAAAAGTGATTACTTATATCGAGCAAGCGAGCTTAAAGCAATCTATCATAGCAAATATCGTTCTTCAGCTTATTCAAACTAATCAGTTAGACAGTTTTGATTTCTTTCAAAACCAACTTCAGTCTGTTCAAACAAAATCAAGTAATCTAATTGCTTATGGGGCTAACGTGAGTAATTCTCATTTAGAAGATTACTATTCTGAATCAATAAACAAAATTAATAAATTTATTGAAGAGGAAAAAATTGATTTTTTTGATGAGGCTTCATTATATTTAATAAATGCAAAGATTGAATTTGATCAAGAAAATTATGAAGATGTTTTTTCTTACATCAACCGATATGATAAAACATTGATTAAGCAAGAAAATACCAAATTCGATAATATAAAATTAGATACAATTAAATTATTATTAGCCATCAACAAAGAAAAGCATGTTTTTCCAATAATTGATTCATATAATGATCAATACCAAAAAATTAGTTTATTATTTTTGTTTGATGATAAAGAAAATGTTAAAGCTCAACATTCTCAGAATAAGCAAATCCTATCCTTTACTAAAAAAATTATAAAGTGATAAAATAACATTTTATCTGCGGGAGTAGCTCAGTTGGTAGAGCATCGGCCTTCCAAGCCGATTGTCGCGAGTTCGACCCTCGTCTCCCGCTCCATTATAATGACATCACAAAAAAACCAGGCATTTAAGCCTGGTTTTTTCTTGATGGACCCACCAGATATATTGGAAACATCTGGTAGTATAATGAAAAGCTATTATTTCATTCTAGCTTTTAGTTTTGATTGATGTTTAGCTTTAGCTAGCTTTCTACCATCAGTGCTAATGTAATCAATCCATTGAAATGGAGAACAAGTCACATCATCATTTTCTGCGAGGTTTTCATGCCCATGAGCTTGGTAATCATTATACTCAGGCCCGAAATGAGTCAGACTAATACCTCCACAATAATCCTGAATTTCAACTTGTTGATTCCAAGTATAAGTTTGATTCCCCCATGTTTCAGTAACCTCTACAGAGTCAATAACATCTTGAGTTCCATTACTTATACTATCGTACCAAATCACAACATCATACCAAATTCCGTTTGATAGTAAGTTATCACTCTCTTTAAAGTTGTCAAACTCAAAATAAGTGCCATCTTCACTTAATGAAGCAACAATTTTCTGATCTCCTGAAGTCAGTTGAACAAAGTTGCCACTATTATCATAGTAAGCTATTGTAGCTTTCCATACACCATCATCTGCATCAGCATATCCATCAGTAAAATAATTATTAATATCATATATTACATCCTCATGAACAAGATTAGTATTACCTGAATCATCAGTAGCTAATGCAATATTTAAAGTGACTGACCATTCTTCATAACCAGATTGCTGCATATACGTTTCCATGTAAGATGCATCACCGATTTTAAATTGAGTTCCAAATGGTTGACCTTCCCATACAATGTCCCCAGTTTCATCATCAATTAAAAGTGGAATGGCATCGAGCATATAGTTTGATTTATAGTTTTCATCTTCAATATTTGCAATTAACGCTACCGGAAACAGAAATGATTGAGAATCAGTACCAGGAATGTATTCAATAAAGTAATCTTCTTGCCATGAAGACCAAATATGAAAGGTTTGAAACCCACCATCACTTCCCCAGTCATCTGTACCATATTCATCAAACTCTGGATCAGCAAACATATCACCCACGTTAGGAGCAACAAAGCCTGTCATATCACCACCGAAACTAACTGGCTCATAACTAAGCATTAAGTTTATTGCATAGTAGAGCGATGTACCTTCAGGTAAGTTAGTATAATCGCTATCACTAAGTCCATTCCAAACGACTTCTAGATCAATAGTATCACTACCATCATCTAACGGTATTACAGATTCTTCAAAATTGTTACAAGCTTCAGTCCAATTATAATGACATTCTGTGTTGAACGATAACGGAGTTGTAAAACCTGTTGATTCGGCTGAAAGTTCATAATCAATGATGGTTTTATTCGCAGATGCGAGGACTACATCATTAGCACCGATCACTTTTACCGTTACAACACCTGCTGCAAAATCTGAAATTATAGTATCTGGATTATCACCCATTGGCCATAAATCATACCATTTTACAAACTTATCAATTCCAGAGTGATCTTTTGTAATAACTCTTTCGCTAACGTATTTTTTCATCTTGGCTTTAACATGTTTAGCAGAGGGTACTTTAATTCTATTACCAGGGGCTTGACCAGAGACTTCACCAGAGACTTCACCAGGAGCTTGACCAGAGACTTCACCAGGGGCTTGACCAGAGACTTCACCAGAGACTTCACCAGGGGCTTGACCAGAGGCTTCACCTTCACCATACATATTACCATACATATCTTCCCATGCCGTTAGTGTTTTGGAACCTGTAGTGCCATCTGTTTTTGGGTACTCAAGCACAACACTTTGTATAGTGCTTTCGGTAGTGTTAATACCAAGTACGTCAGTCATTACCATTAAAGTATCAATATCAACATGTTGTTGATTTGTGTCATCCCAATAACCAAATTTCATTGTCGACACACGAAACATTTGAATTTCTACTCGTTCTGATAGATCTTCATCAGAAATAATCCCTAATTCGCGACAGAAATGAAGTTCGTTAAAGTTATCAAACATATTAAAAGTATCATATGTCGAACTTGTCATAGAATAAACTTGATTAATGACATCTTCACCAAGTATATTCATATTTAAATGGTCTGACATTAAATCTAAACCATTCATTACACAAACTAATTGATCAACTGATAACTCTGTATCCGCTGAAATTGAAATGTCACCAGCCTCATCCATAAATTGGTCTTGAAGCGTTGCTGGGTTAAAACATGTAAATATTGACTCAGCACCACCCGCATCATGCATAGCATCCATTGAGTCTAAAGCATACATGGCGTCATCTATAGCCTCATAATCACAATCCATCACATTATCATCTTCACAATGTTCATCATATTTAGTCGATAAATCTGTTAGCATAGCATCAAAACCAGTAGCTCCAGCCGTTGCTCCGTTAATCATTTGATCAGCTAAATTCGCAGAGGTGATGTAAGATTCTAAATGACCTGCATCAATGTAGGCAGCAGCTAATTCTTGAATGGATACTGTAAGGCCATCACAAAGCGCTTCTGCAAATTTATTTAAAATAAATTGAGGAATACCATCTGACTCCATATCCATAGATGCTCCAGAACTACTTTTGATTCCAAATGCTTCTGTGATATGTTCAAGACACTCATCAAACTCAAACGTCGTTGTATCTGTAGAATGACCTGCATAGGCGTCAACTGTATAACCAATATTTTTGTCATTAGCTTTTACTTTGCTTATCGCAGAGGCCTCTTCGACATCAACTTCTTCTGTAATTACTGGTGCAGATTCATCATAATCAATAAGCGTATCAAAAGTCCCATCATTAGCAACTTTCGTATCAGGTATAGTGATGAACCCAGAGCTAATTGCGTCATTGATTGCCGTGGTTAGGCCCGTAACAAGTGCACTTACTTGGGTTTCTGTAAAACTAACAAGATCTTTAACAATTTCAAGAGCAGACTCAATAATTAATTTAGCAATAAGACCTGTTGACGGTGTGATACTCGCTGTTACTGGTGATGAATTATCAGCTGCATTAGTAATAGCATGGCCAGAGACTTCGACTTGACTATTTCCATCACTAGTT
>NZFK01000007.1 GCA_002690645.1 Rickettsiales bacterium | reverse complement strand
GTGTATCTGCTGCAATTTTTAATCTGACATGTTAATTCAAACCTTATTATTTTATTTCAACATGTTATTACGATATCGATTTTTATTAGAATTAATCGTTCATTAAAAAATATTTCATTGTCATGAAAGTACTACTATTGATACTTATGCTATCTTGTTATGTTTTAGGGCAAAGTCATTCTCACTTAAATATCGTAAACCCTAAAAAAGGTCATTTCAGATGGAGTAGTGCCCTTTCTATTATTCAATCTGATCTTGATGAAATTGACCTTACGCAACTCTTATCCAGACATGGACTAAGTTTTGGGATAAAGTCTAATTTAACTGTAAAGCTAAATACACTTTTTTCTTCTTCGTGGACAAACTACCCTACTTCTTCCGGTTATAAAACAGAGTACCATTCAAGGTTTCATCTTTTAACACTGGGGCTTTCCAAAAACATTTCAACAGCAGAAAAAGATTATGGTGTCTTATTTTCTATCAAAACACCTCTCTTAAACCGTCAATTTTTTTATCTTGATGACTCTCTAACACTTGAGGAAGAATATTTTAATTATATCCAATACGGGTTTAGTTTTTACAAGCTTTCACCCCCTCTTGTTCCAACGATACGATTTAGCCAAAAAATGTTTAATGATACCAATGATTATCAACCAGGTAATGAGCTTAATCTAAATTTTAATATTAATTTCTCAGTCACAGATGATTGGACCTTATTATGGGGTGCTGCTTTTACAAATAAACGAAAATCAGTTTTATTCAACCAAATTAATGAGCCAGAACAAAATAATATATTTTTTAATTATGGAATTTTATATGATATTTCACAAAAACTTACATTTAAATTAGGATGCTCATTTAGCTTTAGTCATGAGGATACGTCGATACTAAGTTTTAGAAGTACCTACAGATTATAATATGAAAGTACTTTTAATTATAATAAGCGTTTTTTTATTTCAATCATCTTCTATTCATTCAGGAATATATGAATTAAATAATGAACATTTAATCGATTCAACATTTAAATCTTGGTACGAACTTAAATTTAACAATATTATTAAACAAAAACATGATAATAGCTGTGGGGCAGCTTCTCTAGCCACTTTACTAAAACTCTATAAATTAACCGTTACAGAAGATGAAATTCTTGATTTAATAAAAAATGAAGGTTCAACTTCTTTTTTAGATTTAAAACATATTGCTGGGGCTAAAGGATTTTTTGCAACTGGTGCAGCTGTTTCATTTGATACTTTACTGAAATTAAAAATTCCTGTCATTATCCATTTACGCACTAAATATACAGACCATTTTACTGTTTTGACTGGTATTCATAATAACTTTTTTGAGCTAGCTGACCCATCTTGGGGGAATGTGTTTATTACTCACCATAAATTTAAAAAAATGTATTCAGGAAAGTTACTTATTTTGAATTCTTTAAATGATATAGCACCTACAAAAATTAAGAATAGCAACTATAGCTTAACATTCACATTAGCTGATTTTTAAAAAGAAGATTTAACAATATCATGAACTATTTTTTGTGCTATTGCTTGATTTTTAATATGTTTTCTTGGTCCTGATAGATTATCATGTATTGCCTTCACAATAAGTGAGATATCTCGTTTGGGGCAAATAATAACTTTGTCCCCCATCAATTTTTTCTGCTCTTGAAAACGTTTTAGTGTTGTTTGAGGACCAAATCCTTCGAAACAAATCACAGGTTTTCCCAAAAATACAGCTTGTTCATTTGCAGTTCCGGCAAGTCCAATAATGACTGTTGCTTGATTTATTACAGATAAAAAATCATTTGAAAAAAATATGTTTGTTTTATCTTTAGTTAAACATGGTATTTGACCCTTATTATCTATTTTCCAGCCTGACTCTTTAGCAATAATATTTAAATCCAATGATTCAGCCTTAGCAAAACAACAGTTTATTTTAGGATTATCAGCTATTAACTTTTTAGCAACTTTTAAGCAATATTGGCTATTTTTATACGCTTCGTCTCTAGACCCAGGTAAAAAACCGATCAGTATTTCATCTGCTTTTAATTGTATTGACTCTCTTTTTGTTCTTAAATTATCCATCATTGGGTTACCCAAATAAGATGCATTAAGTTTATCTTTTATAAAAGAGTCGGTTGTAAGTTGATCTCTAGGATAAGATTTTTTTGCTATCTTTTTTATCAACCACTTTTCAATAAAACTATGCTTCATAAATAAATCACTTTTAGCTGTAGGAAAAAAATATGTATTTTCTACTTTAGCATTTGCTGCCATCCATAGACAAAAAATATCACCAACAGCGATACATATTTCACATTTATTAGATATTGCTTTTATGTGTTTTCGTTGGTTAAACATATTGGCTAAAATTCCAGCTTTTAAATCCAATACTAAATCTTTAATTGTTCTTATAAAGCCCCCGCTTGGAAAACTAGGATTTATATGTGATGGTTGGTACCCAACTTTTTTATATGCCTTGCCTGGACCTACTAACGCAACTATAGCTAATTCATATTCTGGGCACTGCTCTTTCAACTCTTTTATCAAGTTTGAAGCGATAACATCTTCACCATGGCCATTTGAAATAATTAAAATCTTTTTTTTCATATTTAAACCAACATATTTTCATGCATTTTTTTACTATTTTGCAACGTTATTATAATATAGATAATAAAGGTTGAAGAAAAGGTAAAAAAAATGAGTGAACTAAGTATTAATTTTTCTCAAGGTGATAGTTTAAAAACAAGCAGTTCAGTCCAAAAAAAAACTGAACAACTAAAAAACCTTTTAAATTCTTTCAAAGCTATCGGAGAAAACTCTAAATCGACTTTAAATGGAGACTTATTTAAAGATATTAATAAACTTACCCACTCTATTGATAAGCTCTTAAATACTTCTCAAAATCCAGCTCAAAACCATCAATCTTTTATTGAAATCTCTCAAACAACTTTAGAATTTTTTACTAAACATGAACATGAAATGCTGTTCGAACAATTTGAAGAATTGAATGATTTTGCAAAAAAACGGAAAAAGAAACCTTCAATGCAAGAATTTATTACCGCAAGTTTACAACATGTTGGTGTATGGACGTTAAATACTAACCAAATATCTACTCAGCGTGTTTCAGAATCAAATAATAGCCCTTCAACAAGTAATGAACAAAAAGGAAAACAACGCCATTTTTCAAGTGTACTTGAACAGTCTGGTAAAGATAATGATGTCAACGGAAAATTAAATTATATTCCAGCTGAATTAATCCCTAGGTTACCGCAAAATAACCTAGGAGAAATCTTAGCTTTTTCAATAGCACAAGATGTTTCATTTGAATCTTTTCATACAACCCACTCGGGCGGTCAAATGATTCAATCAGCTGACATTTCATCACAAGCACCAACTATTATGGCTACATCAATGTCTGTAGATGAAATTTATGATGCGATTTCTGCTATTTTAAATAAAGTTATTCTTACAGAAGATGATATCTTTCGTTTGCTTCAATTACTGTCAGAAGGCGGTCTTCAACTNATNGGAATAATGCCNCAAACAGAAGTTCAAGACATTATTAATACAATTGATGACTCAATACAAGATATCGCACANAAAAGTACTAGTTTAGAAAGTATTATGGCCTTATTAGCACATATTCAGCANTTTTCTGGAACTGACATNGGACAANTAGCAAATATACCAAAACTAGAAGAGAGCTTTTCNCAAGGNCTATCAACACAACAATCTGGNATACAAAACTCTGTTTCATTAAATATTGAGCCTCTATATGATGATAATGACTTATCTGAAGAATCTAATCAAACTNATTCACTTAATAAAAATAATGAGCCGGATGCTATAGATGAACAAGTTGCAGGTGCTCAATCTATTTCTAAAAAAACNATTGATTCTATCTCTGTTGATTTACATTCAGATAAAGTTCAGTCTATAAAAGATTTAGGTTCAACATTATTAAAGTTATCTCATTCAAAGCAAGAACAATTTGCAGATAAAATGCTTGAAACTTTAATTAATGTCATGACTAAGAAGCTTGATCAAGTTCTTGATAGTTCTTTAGACGCTTTTGATAATTTAAACTTAGATATTTAGATATTTAGCTTATTTTTTATACTAAAAAAACTATAAAAATAGAATATACTTTTTCTGACATTTTATATCGGCTATAATTAGAATATGAATACCTTAAAAACTATTTTTATAAGCATTTTATTAAGTTTCTTTTTACTTTCTTGCGGTAAAGTTACTCAAGAATTTCCAAAAGCTGAAAAGAAGCAATCTTTTGAACTCTCTTTTACAGTATCTAATATTTATGACTTAAAATCCAAAAACCAACCTATAAAGGGATTTAATATAACAAACCCTATATACACTGTTATCAAAGGCTACAAAATTAATGAATCAGAACAGTTAGCTTATGGAAAGTTATTTATTGAAGAGCTCAGAATGGAATTAGACTATCAAGAACAAGTGATTAATAAAAAAAGACCTCAGCGTNAATTTAATTCGAAAACATTTGATATAAAAGGAAAAGAAGTTAAGGAAAAACCGTTGTTTTCACAAATAAAGGGGAATTTTAATTCAAGATCTTCCTCAGTCGGCTTTAAAACACCTAANGTATCAAAACAGTATGAAAGTTACTTAATTGTTGCTTATTCAGAAAAATCGTTATACAANATGAAGTTCTTAGATCAAATTGATGTGTCCAAAAATGTTAAAGTAAACGTAGAAACCATTACTGACTTTGATACTTTTCAAAGTGTTATTCGTTTAGCTGCTTTTCAAAATATTGATTACACATCAAGAACACTTGCCATCATAAAAGACTTATTTGATTACCAATATTTTACGCTTTACCCACTTGATTTACCACGAAATAANATAGAGAAATTTTCTTTTTCAAAACCTTTATTTGTTCCTGATTCAGCTCGNNTATCTGAGTTTATATCTGTTTTAGAGTTNATTGAAATTGANATAGAAAGCGTTAGAGACTATTTAAAAAANGCTGAAAATGTTCAATTAACAAAAGAAGAAAAAGATTATTTATTNTCAAAAATTAATTCTTTACCCGTAGANCTACTTGCNCCTAAACTAGATTAAATTTTTAGATTATGACTTTACAACATATACGAAGCTTTATTAATACGCTTAATAAGCCTAAACCTAATCAAANACTTGAAAANGGAAGTATGATGCTGTTAACACTTTTTGTTTTTTTAGTTGTTAGTCTAATTACTATTTCCTTATGGAAACTTATAGAATTTAGAATTAAATTAAGTTTAAATCAAGAACATCATTTGAGAGCTAAATATGCTGCTCGATCGGGAATTGAAGATGCCATTATTGAAATTAAAGCAGGTAATAGCTGGGTAGAAGGGAGTACCGATATAAGTTCAGAATGGACTTTTTTAAGTGATAATACGTTTTATAAAACGAATTCTAATGATGACAGCCTTACTTTTTTTGATTACCCAGTTACTTTTTCAGTTACTTTAAATGATGGAAACGAAGACAATATGTATAGTATAACCAGCACTGGCGCAATCCGACGTAATGATGCTAGTAGCTCTATATTTTACAGTACTTATCAAGCNACTATTTTACAGTCTTTTAATGGTGAAATATTGGTTCTTGATTTAAAAGAGATTTGATATGGCAGCAAAAAAGTTTATTCAAGATGTCATTGGCTTAGAAATAACAGAAGATTTTATTTATCTTTCTTTACTAGAAATGGAAGATAATGTTATTCATNTAAAAAAAGTTAAATCGATTGCTATCCCTCCTAGATCTTTAATGGAAGGAAANTTAGCTGATCCTGAAATGATAGCTGATCAAGTNACNAAAGCTTTAAAAGANGATGANTTTGAATCTGAAAATATTATTGCTTCTATAAATGATACNCGTTTTATAAAAAAACTAGAGCTTATTCCCCANAAGCCAAATGAAGATATTTTAATGGAGTTNGAAATGCGAGTTTCTAAAAATTTAAACTTCCAACAAAGTGATTTTCAGTTAGGNTATCAAATCTACAAAGAAGATGAGTCNNCTGAGCCAGAAGCTGTTANAAAACAAGCTGTACTTTTTGCAGCAATGAAAAGTGATACTATTGATAATTTAAATGAATTTATNGGTGAAATGGGAAATCAGTTGGTTTCGATTGANCTGGTTTCNTTAAGTGCCTTACGTACAATGTTATGGGATGTTGAATTTCAAGAAGAGGTNCTTATCTATAGCTTTATTGACCAAAACTANATGGATATTAATTTTATTTATAAAGGACATGTTATTTTTTCTCATTTATTTAAAAGAGATATGCACGAAATTATTGAAGAAGAATATTTATTNGAAGCTTATTTAAATACNTATTTTCATTGTGTTGTTCAGGCAACCAATTTATTCCCAAATTTGGCGAAACCGTCAAAAATTATCTANTGTTCAAGAATACCTCATATNCAAATATTTTTTGAAAAATTAAAAGCTTTACTTGATGTTGAAATTGAAGAATATAAACTTTCTTCAAATATTAAACCTTTTTTAGATGACTTCCCNGAGGAAAANCTNAATTCTTATTCACANGTTTATCTTCCTTCAATNGGGCTTGCACTAAAATATTTTGAAAAATATGGNAAAACATTAAGTATTACNAAAGTTAAAAAGAAATTAGCTCCTATTGTAAATATNACTNCNGCTATTATTAANGGTGCTGTTTTAGCNNTTATNTTGNTTGCCTTTTATTTTGGAAACAATTANNTATCACAACTTAAATCAGATGTATCAACTGAAATAAATTTNGTTAAAAGACANTTAAAAGTAATTCAATCTGGCGCTTTTGTTGGTCAAAAAAAACAAATCAANACGTTACAAACGTCCATTGATTATTTACTCGACTTTGAAGATGTTTCAACAAGTAAATATGAATTTTTTCATGGATTNATNAATAANTTACCAAATGATATCATTTTCAAATCCATCAAAATCTCNAAGCAAAATCAAATTTTTAAAATTAATGCGGCAGGNAGTGCAACATATCAAGACTCTATATTTTCGTTTTATAATTATTTAAATACAGAATATACTAAGGTTGATTTATCTGGTATTAAAACAGTTTATGATAGAAATAACAAAGAAACTCAAACATTTAATGTTAGTTTTGTATGGGGTAATTAAATGGCTTTAATAGATAATATTCCAATATTAAGAGATTTATCTGTAGATGATTTAGAAGAAAAANTAGATCTTTTTAGGAAATATCAGCACTATTTATATATTGCTATTAATTTATTGGTAGCAATACAACTTTATTTTTCTGTCATCTCACCAAAGTTAACAGAATATGAAAAAGAAAAAGATAAATTAGAAAAGTTTTCTAAACTCTTTCAGAGTAAAAAGAAAAAGGCCACTGATAAAAAAACAATAGAAANTGAAATAGCGTCGTTATCTGATACCTTAGAAGATAAACAACAAGACTTTTTTACTNTTGAAGAGGTAAACGTATTTTCGTTTACTGAAATAAATAAAATTTGTAAATTGTTTGATTTACAATTAAATTCTGTTGAGTTTAGAAGAACGAAAGGGCGACAACAAAATATCTCAAGTCATCCACTAGATATTAAATTCACTGGTGATTTTTATAATTTGATGGATTTTATATATGAACTAGAAAATTATGAGAAGATAATTACCGTCGACAATATAGATTTAAATATTCAATCTGTGAGTCCCGTTATTTTGCGTGTTTCGATGATTATTAATTTACATAGTATAAAACAAACATGATGATGCGCGTATTACTTTTATTNATANTTTTTTTNAATNTGTCATTACAAGCAGAAAAAAAAGATATCAAACGAAATCCATTTGAAAANTTTTCAACTAAATCAAGTNTTAGAATATCNTCTAAAGATATGTTTAAAAATATNAAAAAAGGTGGTTTGATATTAAAACTTAAGGGAGTTATTTGGGATATNTCTGATCCTGAAGCTGTTTTAGAAATTCAACAAATTAGTAAAACAGTCAAAATTGGCGAAACAGTGGGTCCTGTTTTTGTATCTGACATTACTCAAAAAGAGCTTATATTGAAAGTCGACAATAAAACTTATATACTGGGNTTAGGTAAGGAAATTCGAATATGATCCCTAAAAAAATAATAATTTTTTTATTTAGTTTAATTACTGTTNTNTGTTCGTTTTCTTTAGCTGAAGAAAATGTTCCAGGTACTGCTTTTATAGATCTTATGTCCCCNCAAAATAATTTAATTACTTCAAAAGATAAGGTTTTATTNAAAGGACGCNTTTCTGCNGATACAGTGTTATTTTTAAATGGAGANAAACTTACAGTTTCATCAGATGGAAAATTTTATTATNGAGCTTTATTAACAGAAAAAGATGCCTATAANATGTTCATTTTACGNACTGAAACTGTTGATGGAGAAGAACTCGAACAAAAAATNAAAGTATTTTATAAATATAGTAATTTGAGCTCAAGTGCTAATAATGCATCTATACAAAAACCGCTAATCAATTTAATNTCACCACAAAATGATATTGTTACCACTAAACAAAAAGTTTTATTCAAAGGGCAAGTTTTNGGAACTGANACATTATTATTAAATGGAGTCACAGTNAATGTCTCATCAACGGGAGAATTTTATCATAGAGAAATGATTGAAAATAACAAAGAGCANAGTATNTTTGTTTTAGAAGCTATAGCTGCAGATAATAAAACCAAAACTAAACTTTTACGACGTATNTACTATCAAGATGAAAATGTTNATACACCTACTCTTTTAATTTTTTCACCAAATGATAAAGTTGTTTCAACTGAAGATCGAATCGAAGTTAAAGGTGAACTAAAAAATGCTAAATATGTTTTGATAAACGATAAAAAAGTGANCCCAGATAAAGATGGTTCATTTAAAACATTTGTAAAACTAAAAAATAAAGATGATTATAACAAAATAACNTTTNTTGCCATAAAGGATAATAAAAAAGTTGAACTAACACGATCTATTTTTTTTCAGCAAAGTTCTTCAAAAAAAATACAATCTTCAGAAAAAGTTNCAAACAAAGTTGTNCAAAATCATATTCCTTCNGTTGTTATAAATTCTCCTCANAATAATTTTGTTACTTATAAAAACCATGTTGTTATTAAAGGACGAGCTCAACATACTAATGAACTATATATTAATAANCGACTCGCTAAGTTAGATAATAATGGNAATTTTTCTGAAGCTTTTGAACTAAGTTCAATTGGAAAATATGTTTTTAATGTNTTTGCTATNGGTGTAAANGAGCTTAATAAAACCTCTTTACTTAAACTNTTTAAAGTTCACGAAAAAAAAAAAGAAAAAAAGACTGATATGGTTACGACCCATTCAACCACNTTATCTGAAAAACTAGAAAAGCTTATNTCTATTGATTTAGCTGGNGCAGATATTAGAGAAGTTATTTCTATTTTAGCTTCAAAAGGAGATTTAAATATTGTCACTGATCAATCTTTAGNAGGCGAGGTATATGTTTCGTTAACCGATGTATCNTTACTCGATGNTATTGATTTTATTTTAGGTTCTCAGGGTTTTTCCTATAAGATTAACAACAATACTATTTTAGTAGGAAACGCTGCATTTTTAGATCAGCCAACTAGTATTGAAACTAAAGTAATTCGCTTAAATAATGCAGACCCTACAGGAATTATTCCAATTTTATCNCAATATATTTCAGGTAAAGAAAATATCCAATTTCAAGANAATTTACTTATTATTAATGCGGGTAGAGGCAATATTGATCGAATTACAGAACTTGTTTCTAAATTAGATGAAGAAAAAGTCCCACAAATTATTTTAGAAGCCCAAATTTTAGAGGTCTCAAAATCAGCNCTAGATAATATTGGTGTGAATTGGTCAGATACCTATGGTATTGGTGTGCAAAATACTTTATCAAATAGTGCCTTTAGTTACTCTGCAGGGTTATCATTACAATCAGTAATAAGCTTACTAGAAAGTAAAGGTGAGGCNAGAGTATTGGCTAAACCAAGAATNAAAGCTATTCATGGAGAAACTGCTACAATATTTATTGGAGACAAGATTCCGTTTACACAAGTTACAGTAGGTACTACAGGTGCGGTNTCTGAGTCAGTTAGTTTTGTAAATTCTGGNATTAACTTATCTGTTTTTCCAGAAATTAATATTTATACCCAGGAAATTAAAATTAAAATTCAACCTGAAGTTAGTTACGTCAATGGCTATAGAGGTGCAAATAATGATGTACCTGTTGTTAGAACAAGGCGTGTAGATACAACTGTATTTGTTGAAAATGGNAATACAGTTTTGATTGGAGGTTTATTTAATTCTTCAGATGCGGATAACTTTGCTAAGTTTCCTCTTTTGGGTTCTATTCCTCTTATTGGACAATTATTCACAACAAATAAGGTTGAACAAGACCAAACTGAATTGGTTATTGCCATAACGCCTCAAATTATTAACGAAGANTTTAAAGAATCNATTCCNCTTCCACTTCTTAAAAANGCNTCTTAATTNNNNAGTNAATNNTTTTNCTTAAATTTTGAATTTTCAANTANACTTNAAGTTGAAANTTANAANTAACGGTANTTTNNTNTATTTTNNTAAANTTTANTGGATTNAAGACTACTTNGCTNTNATAAATTATTAAAATAAGATAAGACCTATTGTNTTTAAACATTAATTTATATTANNGTTTTAAGNTTAAAAACTATTTAAATTCATGTATGAATATGTTACGATTTTTCAAAAAAATTATATTGGAGAAAAATTATGTCAGTTTTAGTTGGAAAACAAGCGCCAGATTTTAATGAAAAAGCAGTAATTAATGGGAGTGAGATTGTTGACTCATTCACATTATCACAATTCAAAGGAAAATATGTTATTTTATTTTTCTACCCATTAGATTTTACTTTTGTCTGCCCTACAGAATTACANGCTTTTCAAGAAAAACTTGAAGANTTTAAATTAAAAAATGTTGAAGTTCTAGGNTGTTCNGTAGATTCTTGGCATTCACANTTTGCATGGTTAACNACACCTAAAGCNAAAGGTGGAATTCAAGGTGTTACTTATCCGCTTATTTCAGATTTCAATAAGAAAATAAGTGCAGATTACGATGTTCTAAAAGAAGATATGGGTGCATCTTACAGAGGNTTATTCTTAATCGACNAAGAAGGAATTGTAAGACATCAAATTGTTAATGANCTACCATTAGGAAGAAACGTAGATGAAGCATTAAGAATGGTTGATGCATTACAATTTAACGAAGAACATGGCGAAGTTTGTCCTGCAAATTGGGCNAAGGGAAAACAAGCGATGAAAGCGAATAAAGAAGGTTTAGAAACTTACTTTAGCGTTGAAGANTCAGCAACGGTTTCAATTTAATTATAAANCACTGTAGCTGTTCTCATATATCGACAGATACTTTTAAAATCAGTATCATTGTAGGTAATGAGTTCAGCTACAATTCTTAACGACACCATATTACTTTTTGATTCCTCACATACTTATCTAACGGTAGACTTTGGTTGTCGAATGACTATCATTAAACTCAATAACTCAGATTTAATCCTTCACTCCCCTATACCTATTACTGATGCTATGCATCAAGATATAGTTAATTTTGGAACGGTTAAACATATTATTTCACCTTCTTTATTTCACCATAGTTATTTATTAGATTGTATTAAACGTTATCCTGAAGCAAATGTTTATGGAGTAAANGGTCTAAATAAAAAATATCCTGAACTGAACTNTCAACGACTTGATAATCATGACTATGATTTTGCTTGGAAAGATGAATTAAACCATTTTTGTTTAATGGGAATGCCAACTGTAAATGAATGTGTTTTTTATCATTATTCAACCAAAACACTCATTCTGACTGATTTATTATTTAATATTACAAATAAAACAGGTTGGTCTAAATTGTTTTTTAAATTCTATGGTATTTACAATAAATTATGTACAACGTTTTTGTTTAAATCACTTATTTTAACAAAACCTTTATTTAAACAAGATATCGATTATTTAAAAACTTTACCAAAAACAACTATCGTNTTAGCCCATGGATCTATTATTACAAAAGATGCTGATTTAAAATTTAATGATGCCCTTTCTTGGGTTTGATAATGATTATATTTAAACTACCTACTNTCTATCAAA
The DNA here is from genome assembly GCA_002690645.1 of Rickettsiales bacterium. GTDB lineage: Bacteria > Margulisbacteria > Marinamargulisbacteria. Next base: position 6,539 of record NZFK01000007.1, on the reverse strand, counting down.
CTAAAACAATTGTTAATATATCACTCCCTATATTAGGAGGTATACTTTCTTTAAATTTTTTATGGTTGATTGATACNGCTATGATAGGTAAATTGGGTACAGTCAGTTTAGCGGCTGTAGGNTTTGGTGGATTTCTTACCTGGCTAAGCTTTTCACCTTTTTTTGGATTAGTTTCAGCTATTCAAACTATTACAGCACGAAAATTAGGTGAACGTAAAAAAAAGGAGCTTTTACATGCATTAAACGCAGGTCTTCCNTTTTTGTTTTTAACTTCAATTTTACTGAGTATTTTTCTAATTAGTTTTGCTCCTTTAATATTTTCATTTTTATCTCAAGATCAAGCTGTTGTTTCAGAAGGGGCCTTATATTTCCAAATTAGAATGGTATCTCTAAGCTTATTTTGTATCAATATTTGCTTTCGTGGATTTTGGAGTGGTATAAAAAAACCTTTTGTTTATTTTAACTTTTTATATGTGATGCATATTCTTAATATCTTTTTAAATTGGGTTTTGATTTATGGCAACCTTGGAGCTCCNAAACTTGGAACAATGGGAGCTGCGATAGCCACNTCTGTTTCAATTGGGCTAGGAACNATTTATTATCTTATTCATGGATTTATTTANTTAAGAAAAAGAGGCTTTTTGAAAGGTAAAGTTTTAAAAAGCTACATTAAACAAATTATATCTATTGGAACNCCTTTATCNCTNGAAGAAATGCTTTATGCAGGTAGNTTTACAATGTTTTTANTTATTATTGATAANCTTGGAACTGCAGAAGTAGCTGTTACAAATGTTATAAGACATATATCCTTATTTTTATTTTTACCTGGCAGAGCTTTTGGTGTTGCAACNGCCTCATTAGTAAGCGCATCAATTGGGGCAAAAAAATTCGACGAAGCNAAAACTTGGCCNTGGTTATCTTATAAAGTATTGATTTTGTTTCCAATAAGTTTAGGCGTTCTTTATTTACTTTTTACAGAACAAATTATCTCTCTTTTTATAAAAGACAAAGAAGTAATTGCATTAGCTATACCACTACTGCGTATTGATGCATTTCACTTATGGATGGAGGCCATTTATTTAATCTTTTTAGGTGCTTATATTGGAGTTGGGGCATCNAATCTAATATTAGTNCTTTGTATTATTTTTCAGTGGGNNTTATTTATTCCNATTTCATNTTTGGTCGGTCCTGTTTTAGGTTATGGNATTNTCGCTATCTGGATTGCAACTGTTTTTATTCATTTAATTAAGTTGGTTACCATAACCTTATTATGGTCTAATCAAAATTGGAATAAAATTAGAACAATCCATTAATTGATCTCTTAGCCTGAGCACAAAAATATGCTAGAATACCAATATATTTTTTATATGTAAGGAGAATATTTATGTCATACACATTACCTCAACTAGGTTACGCTTATTCAGATTTAGAACCTGCGATTGATGCGCGTACTATGGAAATTCATCATACAAAACATCATGCTGGATATGTTGCAAAATTAAATGCTGCTATTGAAGGAACTGATTTGGGTTCACATTCTATTAATGATCTTATTTCCGATATAAATAACTTGCCAGAATCTGTACGTGGTGCAGTTAGAAATAATGGTGGAGGTCATGCTAACCATAGTTTATTTTGGTCTATTCTTACACCAAATGGGGCTTCAACACCAAGTGGTGAATTAGCTGATGCGATAGAAACATCTTTCGGAAGTTATGATGCGTTTAAAGAAAAGTTTGCTGCTGCTGCTGCAACTCGATTTGGGAGTGGATGGGCTTGGTTAGGAGTTGAAGCAGATGGTTCTTTATGTGTATGCTCAACATCCAATCAGGATAATCCTTTAATGAAAGGAATAACTGATGATCATTGTATTCCAATTTTAGGTCTAGATGTTTGGGAGCATGCTTATTATTTAAATTATCAAAATAGACGTCCAGATTATATTAATGCATTTTGGGATGTTGTAAATTGGGACAAGGTTACTGAAAATTATAACTCAGCTAAATAGTTAGGTTTGTAATTTTTAGTTCAAAGTAATATTATATAAAAATAACATTAGATTGTTATCAAGTTACGAAGTTGGTTATATATGAGTAGTAAAACAAGTACTGAACATAGCTTTCATATCCCAGTCATGGGAACATCATTTACAATAGATAGCCCTTTAAAAGTGGCGAAGTTCGGCATTTCTTCAGTTGTTTCAATTGTGGATGACGAGTTGTGTGAAAATATGCGTAAACATTATTCTGAACTTTATGGCTATGACTATGAAGAAATTAAAAAATTTGATGACGATTATCGAGCGAGACGAATAACAGGTTATTTAAATTTACTCGATAAAATTCTTAATAATCAATTTCAATCGATGAGAGAGATGTCTTTTGATGAAGAATCTAATGATTTAAATAAATATTTCCAAATGCTTCCTGATGACTCAAACTTAAAACTTTTGTACGACAGTATGTGTCAAACTGATGATCAAGTTGAGAAAAATAGACTTGCTGATACCCTAAAAAATGAAATGAAACCTGGGGCAATTGATGTTAATATCATGACCAAAATAGATCGTAATAATTTTGATAAAGAAGGTAATCTTTTACCACAGGAATATTCTGATGCATTAGCTGCTTTACGTGGTTATGCAATGAGTAATTTAGATTCAGGCATTGTCTTATCTGCTGGATTTAATAGACGACTTTACGCTTATTTTGAACAATTTAAAGATTTTTATCCTGACGAAACTGGGTATATTAAAAAGAAAATCATATTAAAAGTTTCTGATTTTCGGTCATCACTTACACAAACAAAATTTTTATCTAAAAAAGGATTATGGATATCAGAACATCGTATTGAATCTGGTTTGAATTGTGGAGGACATGCTTTTGCAACTGAAGGCTATTTACTAGGTCCTATTTTAGAAGAGTTTAAACAGAATAGAAAAGATTTAATATCATCATCATATGTGATGTGTAATCAAGTGTTAAAAGAAAAAGGGAAACCATTTTTTAAAACTATTCCAACACTTAAAGTAACTGTTCAGGGTGGCATTGGAACGGCTAAAGAAAATGCGTTTTTGTTTGATTTTTATAAAATTGATAATACAGGTTGGGCCTCTCCATTTTTGTTGGTTCCTGAAGCTACTGTTCTAGATGATCAAACACGAATGATGTTGCTTAAAGCCAAAAGAAAAGATTTTTACCTAAGTCGTATTTCGCCACTTGGTGTTCCATTTAACACTGTTCGCAATACGGTAAGTGAACAAGAAAAGTTAAAAAAATATTATGCAGGTAGACCTGGTAGTGCTTGTCCGAAAGGGCATTTAATTTCTAACACAGAATTTTCTAAAAAACAGGTTTGTACAGCTTCAATCTTTTTTCAAAAAAGAAAAATTAAAGAATTGGAATCTCTTAATTTATCTAAAGATGCTTTAGAAAAAGCTATAATGAAGGTTATAAATAAGGCATGTTTATGTGAAGATTTAGCNGCNAGTGCCTTNATAAANAATAAAATNGAAAATAAAAGNGTTCATCATTCTGCGGTTTGTCCTGGTCCAAANNTGTCATATTTNTCACGAATTTCGTCTTTAAAAGATATGATTAGTCATATTTATGGGNGTATTAGTTTATTAAATGATACTTATCGTCCTAATATGTTTATCAGTGAGTTACAAATGTATGTTAAGTATTTTAAAGAAGAGGTTACTAAAACGATTTCAGAAGAAGTAACAAAAAGAGAAAAATATTTATTTAATTTCCAAAAAAATCTTTTTGAAGGAATTCATTATTACGCAAATTTAATTCCAAATTTATTAGATGAGTCATCAAAGTATAAAGAAACAATGGTTGATGAACTTAAAAAATGTGAACAAGAACTTGAACAGTTTATCGCTAAACATAAACAATTATTCTCGCAATTTGCNGTTGCTTAAATTACTCTTCCTTTTATAAATGCTTGATGAAGTTTTATACAATCAATTAAAGGTAATTTTGATTTAAAAGCTAAGTATGTAGGTTGTTTTCTAGCTTTAAAGGACTCTTTCATGTGGCGAATCCCTTTAAAATTATAAAATAGACTATTTTGATTATATAAAAAATTTAAAATATATTTTATATATAGAAGATCCGAACCTAAGAAATCATCATTCCCATATGGAGCTAACCCTAGATTCAAAAGTTTGCATTGCTCTTTTTTTAACTGATCAATAACACCTGCTATTAAGCCATACGTTGCCCCTTTAGGATAAGNNGGATTATATCTTAAATGATTTAACATGTAGCCAGAAATATTGTTTTCAGNNTAAATGGGGTCTAGNGTTAAAAAAGCAGCAATTTCAGATTTATTTTCTAANACAAAGATTCTTACATTTTCTTCATTCTCGAATGTTAAAGGACGAGTCAAAAATGATTGTTCTTCTTTGTGNTTTTTTNCTTTTAACCANAACTCAGATACTTTTTTACATCTAAACTTATATTCATCAGTAAAACTAATTTCGTTAGTTATAAAATTTATNTTANTAAATTTATTTTTATAACGAATTAAGTTGGGACGTAACTTCCAATTATATTTAAACTCATCTAAGTCTATTAAATGTTCAAGCCCAAAAGGAATAATAAAGTATCCAAATTGTTTTTTTAATAACTCTGCCATTGTCTGATCTACTTGAATAAATGAGGCATTTGAATATTTTTTTAAAAAATCACCAATAATTGTNGACTGATTTTTTTTAAGACATAATGGCTGAGATAAAATCATTGATTGTGTAGAAAAAAATCGATATTTTTTTTGATCTAAAAANGATAGCATCCCTTCTTTATGGATGTATTGACTACACATTGGTTGTAAAGTAGATTGCGCCATGCCAAAAGACCCAAACTTTCTAAGATAGAATGTTTTATTTCGTTTTTTTAANTTAGTCATCATATTTTATTGTATATTATAACAGACGACTTTATTTTAATTAAAAAAATANAATTTTATATAAATTTTTNTATAAAACAAATCACTATACATTTATATTATTTTGTTATTTAATTACNAGTATGTTTATTTTAAAATTTTTATTAATTAGTTTATTTTTTTATAGCACAACTTTAGCATTTGATCTTTCTTTTTGGGAAAATGAAAANNTAAAGGGATATTTTAAACAAAACTACGATGGTCATATTATAAAAGAAAATAATCGTTCTTTAGCATTACTTTATTTTGAAACTGATGATGTCATTTGGAAAACTAAATTTAATCATTTAAATTCTANAACTTATAGGTTTGTACATAAAAGNACNTATNATGAAATAAAAAATGACTCTATTAATCAAAAAGACAACGTTAAACTAGATAACATTAAATATTTTAGGAATTTANCAGATGCATAAAAAATTAATTAGTACCCCAACANCTTCTATGATAGGTNTTGTTACATTTTACATCAGAACTTTAATTCCTGATTTTTCATTATCACAGTTATCTACACACTTAAAATCAGAATTAACTAAACTTAATCAACTTCCTAGAATTTCAGAAAATATTCTAACTTTATTTCAACCTTTACATTTGATTTTAACTTCTAATAGCAATCCTTTAGACCGATTAAATAGTCTTTTTATTAAAGGAAAAACTATTTTTAATGAGCAAGATATAAATACTATTTTTTCTATTGCAAAAAATCACTATAGCTCAGAATCAAAAAATGAATCTATTATAATTGCTCCAAATAAGGATGGGGATTATTGTTTGTTTAAAAATAAACTTTTAATTTTTGAATTGTCAGATTTAAAAGGAAAAATATTAATTACTGAAGAATCAAACAATAATATTTGGTTTCAACTAACATTAAACCATATTACAAAAGAGCATGAGACTACATTGCTAATGTTAAATTTTCATTCTAAAAAAAATGCACTTACTTGCGATTATTTAGACAATGAAAATACAATTAGAACATTTGGTTTTTATACGGATAAAGGACAAGAAAAAGATATTGTAGCAACGAAAGAACATCTTATTCCATTTGACTATATTTTTGATCAAAATCTTTCTTATAAAAATGTTGGTAAACCTATATGCAATTTAGTTTCTCGTGTAACCAAACTAGGTGCAGACGACTGTTATAGCCCTGTTAAAAGAAAGAATTTTTTAGAAATTAAACATGATCATGAAAATAATCATATATGTACCATTCATCAATTAGGTAAGTCTGATATCGTTGGTCTATCTTATTATGAGGAAAGTAATACATTCCCAAATACTTATTTAGGTCTTGATAGACCAGGTTCAACTCAAACAGTTAGAGGCCTCTTTAATCTAGCAACCTCTCTTACAAAACCATTAAAAACATTAAAACCAAGTTTATATAGTACCAGCTAATATTTAATTTCTTTGTCCTAATTTGGTTTATATTTTAAAAAATATATTATACTTATTATTTTTTCTTTCTCGCAGAAAAGGGGTCGTTATCTTCTACTTTATGTTTAGCGAGTAAAAAAGCTGGTCTTTGTTGAGCTGGATTTTTGGCATGATCTTGTAATAATAAATAAAGATCC
>NZFK01000006.1 GCA_002690645.1 Rickettsiales bacterium | reverse complement strand
GATCCAACATTAGAATCCAATGATACTATTTTTATCCCACCAATAGGTGATGTTGTCAAAATCTACGGCTCCATAAAACGACCTTCAATTTATGAATTAAAAAATAAAACATCAATAAAAGAGTTAATTTTCAAACTAGGTTCAGGGTATTCAGCAGATGCAATTAAAAATAAAATTAAAATTGAAAGAATTGAGAATGGAAAAAGAATAATTAAAGATTTTAATAATCTAAGAGACACTGATACTAAAAACTATTTAGTTAGAAATGGTGATAGTATATTTATTCCTAAAGTTTTAAACATTCAGCAAAATATTGTAAAAGTTATTGGAAATGTATATCGGCCAGGAACTTATGAAGTTAATGATAAATTATCACTAAAAGACCTTATAAAAAAGCTGATGGAATTAAACCAAATAGTATTACCGAAAAAATTGAAATTATACGATACAATGATGACAAAACCAGGTCAATTAAATTTGTAAATTATGAAGTTAATCCAAGTTTTGAATTAAAAAATTGGGATATAATAAACATAATTTCAGAAGAAGATTTTTATGGTCAACAAACAGTAGAAATATTAGGAGCTGTAAATTATCCAGGAAAATATCCATTACTAAAAGAGTTAACTATTTCAAATTTAATTGATTTAGCTAAACCAAAAACAAATTCTATTTTAAATTTTGTTGAGTTATATCGAAATGATGGAGATATTGAATTCATCAAAACATTTAATTTAATTGAAAATAAAACAATAAACTTTCAATTAATTGAAAATGATGTTGTCACAGTTAGATATAAACAAAAAGTGAGACCTCCAAAAAAAATAACAATAAAAGGTGAAATTAATTATCCTGGAGTTTATATAGCTTTAGAAAATGAAAAATTAAGCACATTATTAAAAAGAGCTGGAGGATTTACTAATAATGCATTTATGGCTGGAATAATTCTTAAAAGAACGTCTGTTAAGACACAAGAAGCTAATGGATACACTAAAGTATTAAATGAAGAAAAAAAACGACTAATTTTTGATCAATCAAAGCTAAAGCTAATTCAAGAAATGGATTCATTTAATGCGTCATTACTCTTTTTAGAAGAAAAAATATATGACGCTGAAGGAAGAGTTGTTATTAATATTAATTCAATTAATGATTTAGAAAATTCAAATCATGACATTAATTTAGAAAATGGCGATGAAATAATTATTCCTAAGATACCAAAATCTATCCAAGTTGTTGGAGGTGTTCAACAACCAACTGCATTAATATATACGAAAGGAAAATCGCCTAAACATTATGTAAATTTGGCTGGGAACTATACTAATTATGCAAATAAAAATAAAATCTATGTTTTTAGAGCAAATGGCTCAATAAAATTAAATCCAAGTTTAATACAACCAGGTGATACAATTTATATTCCTGAAAATATTAAATTCAAAATTAGCTGGGCTCAAATTCTTCAAAGCACAGTAGATCTTTTATTCAAAACAGCCTCAACGGTAGCACTAATTAACAATTTAAATTAAATCTATTTTAATGTCCAATCAATACCCATTCTGGTAATTGGATCTATAAGCAAATCGTTATGTCCAGCAACAACCAATGCCCTAAAACCAAAAAAAAGGTGTATCCAGTACACTTTTACCTACAGAATTCAAAGCATCTTTCCATTCTTTGTGTGGAATAGAAGAATAAATTGCAACCCAACCTGGACCACCTAAATCAGTTGCCTTTCCTTTTCTTAATAATTTGTTGGAACTCTTTAATGGATGGTAAGCACCAATAACACCCCATTTCTTATTTTTAGATATATCGTAATATGAATTCCACCTTGCATTTAAACTCTTAAAAAATTTAGAACTTGGAACTAAATCTCTAAATTGGCCTGTAACTCCAACTGACATCCTTACACCATTATGAGGTGTCCCAACAGTTAAAATCTTGTACACACTATCCCATCTTTCTTGAGATTTAACCATTAAATTTCTTGATACCAATCCACCCATACTATGAGCAATTAAAATAAATCTATCATTTCCAGTTAAGTCAGCAATCTTATCAAGAATATTACCCAATCGATCTGTATATAGTTGTAAATGTCCAAAAAAAGATTCTTTAATAGCATTCTTAGAATAATATGAAACAATCCAAACATTACTAATTTCCGTATCAACTGTTGCAGTATGAATTAAGTTACCTTTAAAGTCATATCTAATTCTATTAAACTCTTCACCAAAAGACTCTTTAACCATAGGCTCCCAATCTTCAAAACCACCTCCTATACCATGGACAAAAATAATGTTAACGTTTTTAGTTATATGTTCAATTGAATATGAAAAAAAAGAAAAAAAGAAAAAAAGAAAAATAAAAGATTTAAATAACATTACTTTAATATGATAATAACGAAAATTTGAAACAACAATAGTATTTTATGATTTTATATTTTCTTCTAGTAATTGTTTAAAATTTCGCCGAAACAAATCATTTGGATCATATTGTCTAGTTAACACTAAAATATCCTTAAGTTCCTGTTGAGATATAACAAACAAAATATCATTGAATGATTTTTCACCACAACCACCATGCTCAGTTGAAAAATGAATATCAAAATCACTTAATTCATCTTTTATAAAACGAGGTAATAATTGAGGATTAATCTTTTTCATCATATAGTTACAATGTAGCGTATAGTGAGTTTTCGATTGCATACTATGTCCAAACACAAACAGATGCCCTCCTTGAGATGATATATAATGATTTAATTCATTAATAACACGACTTAGAGAGTCTTTTGGTATTCCAAGATCATAACCAATATATGCCATATTTTTTTGCTTTGCTACATGTCGAAGAGTATCAGATAAATCATGACGCGATTTCCATAAAGCTTCTTCTGATGATACGGAGTCTGAAACCATCATAGACTCAACATAGTCTGGAAAACTATTAACTAATCCTTCAAACTCAGACTCTAAATTTAAAGTATTAACACTCCCCCATTTTATTAACAATGTCATTCCATCATCTTGCCTATCTAATACTTCTTTAATACATTTATGATCCATCATCTCACAGGCAATTAAATACGGCGAATCACGTAACTTATCAACAAATAAATTTACTTGGTCATAAGGAATTTTAACCATTGCAGAAAGCGTTTCCTTAAATCTTGGTTTAACATGTATTGTGATAGATGTAATTAATCCCAGTAACCCTTGAGTTGCTGTACCTAATTTAGGAAACATACTATGTGTTTGTTCTAAATCAGAATAAAGACGATACTCTTTTCCATCTCCACCAATCAAATCGAAATATGCTACTTGAGAAGCCGCTTTTGATCGTTCTCCACCAGCATTCGTACTGACAATGCCAGCAATAGAAGCTGAATGAGCAGAAAAGTTAACCTCCCAACTTAAATTATATTGATCTAAAAACGCATTAAACTCACCAAGTTGAACCATAGCTCCTACCGTAACTGTCTGATCTTCATCATTAAAAACTATAGAACGATTATTGTAATTCAAATAAATTACTAAATGATCTTCATTTAACATAGGTCGAAAAGAACTAGATTCAACCAAATTAGTGTTTGAACCAATAGGTATTATCGAAGCAGAATTTATATGAGCCCAAGAAATAATAGATTTAGCATCATCAATAGAATTTATACGACAAAATACAGCTGGATTTTCAAACTCAATTAAAGAGGCATTATAAGGCTTAACTTTTGCTGCAAATTCATCAGAAAAACAATCCCCTCTTTTCTTTTCAAATAAAATAGTACTTTCATTACAAATGGACTTAAATGATCCAATTGGATCTGTAGTGAGTCAACTAGCGGCTTCTCCAATCCGTTCAATATTTCTTTTATCAGTAGAAAACCCTTCCACAAAAGTATCAGCTAGAGAACCAAATTTGTATCTTTCTAAAAGTTCAACATAAACACCTTCATCATTAATTGTTTTAAATGCATATTGCTTTACATCAGGACAATCTTTTATAGCTAAAGCATAATTTTCTTGATACCTCGTATGTTTTAAAACATCTTCCTTAAAAGAATCAATATCCTTACAAAGTTTCATTTGAATTAATTTATTAATATCTATTGTAAGATGATTCGCAGCACCAGCACCTTCTTTATCAGTTAAAACGTAAGCAGGTCCAAAATATGAATCAGATTTTAATGTTGGTAGAACATCCATATTAAATGATTTTTCTAAACCTAAATATAAATTAGACTCTTTATAAAGATTTTGCCTCATACTAACAAAGAAATAAGTTGGCATTTGTGCTTTAATAGCTTCTTTTGAAGCAGATAATGTAACTGCAATTTGAGATCCCCCAGCCATATTAATTGTTTGCACCCCAAATTTAGGGCTTTCTCCATTTGTTAACAAGCATGATTTATATTCATATAAACCTCTTTCAATTAAATCTTTTATAAATGCAAATCCAGATTCTTTATTAGGCATTCGCACAGCCATATGATCTTTAAATATATCTTTAATATCAGCATCTAATAAACCTTTCGATTCAAAATAAGCTATCATAGGTTTTACGGATTCTTTTTTTAAATAACTATCAAAATAATTTTGATAAAACAAAACTCCATCATCAAATAAATCTTTTTGAGAAGCAAACTCTATTGAATTTAATTTTTTATTTAATTCATTCAAGGAATCAGATGCATTCAAGGTAGAAATATAATTTACTCTATTAAATAAAAAAGAAGGTTTAGAATTACCTCTATTTAAGCGATGATTATGAAAAGAAATACTAAGATCTTCATTTAAAGTAAATACAGGAGTTTGTGAAATTCTTGATCTAACCAATAAATATGAGACAAATCTAGTATTAGACTGATGTTGCTGGTTAATTTTTAATAACTTAGAACTAAGAGAACCAATATAAGACATATAAAACCCCTTTTAAATAATGAATTATGGGTATTATACACGATTTAATAATAATTTTTAAAAAATTTTCAAATAAAAAGTTTTAAGAGATAATATTTTTCTTACGCAAATAATCTAAAATTTGAGCTAAAGAATCTTCAACAGAGAGTTCTTTGGTATTAATATTTAATTCAGCATGATCTGGAACTTCATAAGGAGAGTCTATACCTGTAAACTTTTTAATTTCGCCTGCCCTTGCTCTTTTATACAACCCCTTTACATCACGACGCTCACATTCTTCTAAAGAACAATTAAGGTAAACCTCAACAAACTCATCATCCGCAACAATACTCCTACAAAACTCTCTATCTTTTTCAAATGGTGAAATAAAAGCGGAAATAACAATTAAACCAGCATCTAACATTAGTTTAGCTACCTCACTAATCCGACGAATATTTTCTTCCCGTCCTTTATCAGAAAAATCTAAATCTTTATTTAAGCCCTGGCGCACATTATCACCATCTAAAACATAAGCGACTAAACCACTTTCAAGAAGCTTTTGCTCTAATCCGTGAGATAATGTCGATTTTCCAGAACCAGATAATCCAGTAAACCAAATAATAACTGGTTTTTGACCTAACATTTTTTGTCTTACTTCTTTGGACATAGTATTAGTATAACGTATTAAGTTATTAACTGTCATAAAGTAATAGTTTACCTAGTATTTGAAATAACGCAATATCAAGAAAAAAATGTTTAAAAAAAAAAAATGAAGGTATTTAAAAACATGGAAAGAAATTTTAAATTTAATAAGAAATTTAATGCTGCAAAAATTCATGAAGCAAACATTGAAAGAGAAGCAATAAAAAAAGGTAGCTCTCATTTAAATAATGCCATAAATCTATTACAATTAGCCACAACACAATGTGAAGAAAACTTAATCAAAGAAGCAGAAAAAACATTTGAAGAATCTATTGTCGAAATTCTTATATCCAGTGAAAATGATACGGAAATAGAAAATAGAACCTCATTTTTAAAACACATAAATGAAAAATCAATATCTGAATTATTAAAAAAAATTAATGATGATTCAGATTATGGTTTAGCAGATTATTTAAGTACACTTATTAATGAAGATTGTTATCCCTTCTTAAGAGCTATAAATAAAGATAAAAGTCAAATCTCTAGAATTAAATCTGAAACACTACAAAAATTATTAAGAGATAAATTTAATCCCGAACCCTAAAATAAGTCGCTTGAGGATGATGCAACACCATTGCAGAAACAGAACCGTCTGGATCCATCATAAAGTCATCGCATAATTTAACATTAATATGTTTTTTAGGGTCCATTAAATCCCATAGTAATTGTTGATACCCTAAATCAGGACAAGCTGGATATCCAAAAGAGTAGCGCCTAGTTTTATATTTTAACTTAAATAAATCATCCCCATTCCAAGCGGGATCATCATTAAACACCCAAATAGATCGAATTTCTTGGTGCATCCTTTCTGCAAATCCTTCAGCAATTTCCAATCCTATCGCATTAGCAATATGAGAAGCTAAAAATTCTTCACGATGTTTTAACTCTTTTGCATAATCTAAAATCTCTTGACCTGAAGTTACAACGAAAAAACACATTGTATCTACTTTATCTGGGTGAATAAAATCCGTTAAACAATATTGGTATCCTTCTGGCTGCCGAGGAAAGGTAAAACGTTGTAACTCTCTTTTTTCATCATGGCTTAAAACAATCATTGTTTCATTTTCTTTTCGAACCTTAAAAAACTGGCAAACACCTTTTAGCTTACAAACATCTTTTTTTAAAATCCGTTCTTTTACATCTTGTATTTGACGATCTAACTTTAAAGCTTTTGGGTTTTCCTCTGCAAATAATTTTTTCACATTGCCTTTCAATCCAAGATGATGCCCATATAACATTTGACGATTAATGTAAGGCCATAAATTTTCTAATTTTTCTTCGATAACTAAAGGTTCATAAGAATCAACTGTAATATTTTGTAAATCATAATCATACATTAAGTTTTTGTCTTTTAAAGCAATTTTCTTTTTACCTGCTTTCTTTTTACTAGAATGATCATCACCAGGTTTAAAAGTAGATCTATATTCATCAATAAAACGTTCAGATTGTTCTTTATCTGCCAAATTATTAATTAAACCCAACCCGTGCATTGCATCTTTTGCATAAACAACAACCCCATCATACTCTGGTTGAATTTTATTAGTTGTAAAATTTTGTGTTAACGCAGCTCCACCAACTAAAACAGGAGTGCTTATTCCAGCTGCCTTAAAATCTTTTACTGTACCTACCATCTGTTGAGCAGATTTCACCAACAATCCAGACATTCCAATCACGTCTGGATGATGCTCTAAGGCGGCTTCAATCATTTTATCAGGAGGACATTTTATACCCAAATCAATCACTTTATAACCATTATTAGATAAAATAATATTAACTAAATTTTTACCAATATCATGTACATCTCCTTTAACAGTCGCTAACAAAATAGTTCCTTTTAAACTCACATCTGTCTTTTCCATTTTAGGCTCTAAATAAGCAACAGCAGCCTTCATTACTTCCGCAGATTGTAATACTTCTGCAACAATTAATTCATTATCGTTAAATAGTTTTCCAACAATATCCATACCTGCCATCAAAGGAATATTAATAACCTCTAAAGGTTTATATTTTTTTAAAGCTTCATCTAAACTTTCAATTAAAAATTCTTTAGTACCTTCTACAATATTTCGTTCAAGCTTTTTTTCAACTGTCAAAGAAGATAAATCAACTTCCTTTTTTTCAGAGGCTTTCTTACCACGAAAATAAGCTGTAAAATTAGCAACCGGATCATTTCCGTTTTCAGTACGATACCAAAGCAAGTCATCACAAAGAGCTTTTTCTTCTTCTGTAATTTGAGAATAACGTACAAGTTTTTCAGAATTCACAATAGCCGTATCTAAGCCTGCTTTAACACAATGATGCAAGAAAACAGAATTCAAAACTTCACGACCAGCATTAGGTAATCCAAAAGAAACATTAGAAATTCCTAAAGTTGTTCGAACCATTGGATATTTTTCTTTTATCAAGCGTACACCCTCAATCGTTTCTTGCCCTGAGCCAAAATAATTTTCATCACCAGTTCCACAAGGAAAAACAAGAGGATCAAACATAATATCTTCCTCTGGAATACCATATTTTTTCGTTAATAAATCATAAGAATGANTAGCAACATCTAATTTTGCCTCTGCAGTTACAGCCATTTCACCCTCAATACAACCAACAACAACACTAGCTCCATATTTTTTTACAAGTGGTAAAAGCTCTTCAAATGANTTTTCTCCCTCTTCTAAATTAACTGAATTTAAAATACATTTACCTTGTGTAATTTTAAAAGCTTCTTCAACAACTTCCGGTACTTGAGAATCAATCATTAATGGTGCTTTTGTCATTTTAGTAACCTTATTCAAGAAACTAATCATATCTTTAGTTTCATCACGATCAGGGTTTGATAAACAAACATCAATAATGTGAGCGCCAGCTTTAACTTGCTTTCTTGCAATTTCAGCAGCCTCATCAAATTGCTCAGCTTCAATCATCTGTTTAAACTTTCTAGATCCAATTACATTTGTTCTTTCACCAACAATATATGGACCATCACCATCATCCATTACAAGCGTTTCAATTCCTGATATTCGTGACGATCTAATCGATGAAACCTGACGTGTTTTATATTTTTTTGAAATAGTTGCTAATTCTGAAATATGAGCAGCTGTTGTTCCNCAACATCCACCAACAAGATTTATCCAATTTTCTTGCATAAAAGAATCTAATATATCAGCTAACATCGTAG
Organism: Rickettsiales bacterium; assembly: GCA_002690645.1. GTDB lineage: Bacteria > Margulisbacteria > Marinamargulisbacteria. The sequence continues at coordinate 7,953 of NZFK01000006.1, read as the reverse complement.
GAGATTCTGGGTANACACCTTCTTCATCAGGTATTCCAGCNTTAGGAACGACAGAAATTGGAAATTTAGAAATTTGCGCCAACGTTCGAATATGATCTCTCATAAATTCAGGTCCAGTAGCACAGTTTAGACCTATGTATAATGGATTCATATGCTCTACTGAAGTATAAAAAGCTTCAACTGCTTGCCCAGCCAACATTGTACCCATCGTTTCAATTGTACCTGAAATAGCTATTGGGATTTCTTTTTTTAATTCTTCAAATGCACGTAAAATACCCACATATGCAGCTTTTAAATTTAATGTATCAAGAGCCGTTTCTAATAATAAATAATCAGCACCTGCATCAGTTAATGTTTTGGCTTGTTCATAAAAGGAAAAGGCTAAATCATCAAAACTAATTCCACCTGTAACAGATAAAGCCTTTGTAGTGGGTCCCATAGCTCCTGCAACAAAACGAGGTTTATCTTTTGTTGAATATTTTTCACACGCTGCTTTTGCAAGTTCAACAGCCTTTCTGTTTACTTCTTCAACTTTATGTCCAAGACCAAATTCGTCTAATACAAAATTTGTTCCACCAAATGTATTTGTTTCAACAATATCAGCACCAGCAGCAAGATAAGCTTCATGAATTTCTTGAATAATATGAGGTCTTGTTATGACTAAATATTCATTACANCCATCAAATTCTTCACCACCAAAATCAGAAGCCGTTAAATTACGTTCTTGTAATGCAGTCCCCATTGCACCATCNATGATTACAATTTTTTGATTAAATACCTGTCTTAATATCTGTTTCATTAACATATAATTATAGTTCATTTCAGCTAAAAAACCCAGAAAAACACACATATTGACGTTTAATAGTAAATAAAATATATTATTTTTAATTATCATTAAGGTAGGGAAATCGAGTGTAAACCTCAGCTGGCCCGCAACCGTAAAATTGAATTATCAATGTAGTCGGAATGCCTACGTAAATGAAAAAATATTACCCTTCCACTTCGTGGAACAAGAAATGAAGGAGCTCATGTATGAAAAATACAANAAAAACACTATNAAAAAAATATNTTTTAATTTTATTTTTAATTCTTTTTCAATTTATAACCTCAGCTGAAAATAATAAAACTATATTTACAATTTCTGAATTGGAGCAGCTAGGAGCATCTACAATTGAAGAATCTCTTTCAATTTTAAAAGATATGAATCAAACAAATTATGACACATTATCAAAAAACTCAAAAAAGTCTTTTTTATATGATGGAAAAGAGTTTATGACTAATTCAAATGAAGAAGTCTCAGCATTTTTAAAATCAATTCCACTAAACCAAATTGATCAAATTGAAATNTCAAAAAACAAAAACCAAATAAAATACCATCTATCNAAATCTCTTACAAAAGATGGTGTAAAAGCCCTTTTTAGCTTTTCAATTATCGAAGAAATAACGCCAAGTAAAAAATTAAATCCAGTTGTCTCAACAGCGACTAAATCACCAATTGCCAACAATCAACTTGGCGATATTGTCAAAACCATAACGGCTGAAGAAATTGAAACATTAGGCATTACNAACATCGATGAAGCGCTAAATTTAATCGGTAATTTAACCGTTAGCGATACTGCAGGCGTTAAAACTCTTTTTTTACGAGGTTTTTCAAATGGAAACACAAAAGTTTTATTTAATGGAATTGATTTAAAAGATTCAATTGCNGTNGATGGNGANGCAAATTTTGGCTTTATTCCAATAGAAGATGTGGCCCAAATCGAAATTTTATCAGGCTCAAACTCACTATATTATGGATCNGGATCCGTTGCAGGTGTGATCAACATTATCACAAAATCTAAAGACAATAACAATTATGTCACAAGTAGATTAGCTAACAAGCAATACCACACGACATTAAAATCATCTTTTGAATTAGGNANTACCCATTTATATCTATTAGGAACACAATCACAAAATAATAGTTTATCAACATTTTCAAACACAACAGAAAGCGATCTTTATTCAAATCAATCAGTATCNATTGGTTTTAACCATCCANAAAAAGCAAGTCAATTAAGTGGATTAGTTACAATTATTGAAGGTAANCAAGAACTTGANTCAGAAGCATATGATGAAAACTGGCAANTNACATATGCAGACGATCCAGATTACTATTCAGCCGCTAATCAAAAATTAGCCAAATTAGCCTATAACATAAATATCAACACAAAACTGCAATCACAAATCCAATGGGCTGGAAATAATATGATTCGATCTTATCAAAACGTCGTTGATGATACAAACAGCAATACAGCCAATGCTCAATACGAAGGATCTACTCAAACCGTTGAATTTAACACATTATATTCAATAACCCCTGCTCAAGCATTATCTTTTGGGTCTGACTTTAGACAAGAAAGCGGATCATCAACTGGAACATGGTTTGGTTCAAGTGTTGAAAGCGTAAAAAAAACACACCGTTCNATAGGCGCTTATACTCAATATCGTAATACAAACAACTGGTTATCAACTCAAGCTGGTNTAAGAGTCGAAAACTATTCAAAATCAAGTGGAAGATCAACCATNTCATCTTATCAATTATCTGTATTTAGAGCACTACCTATCTTAAATACTCAAGTAAAAGCAACTTTAAAATCTGGATTCAAACTACCTAGTATTTATCAACGTTACAACCCAAGCTATGGTAATGCCGANTTAAAGATAGAAACTTCGGAAACAAAAGAACTTACTTTTACAAAAGAAATCAAGCACATTAAAGCAAGTTNAACATTTTTTGAATCAACAATTTCAGACCAAATTGCATGGTCATTTAGTGGGTATGTCAACCAAAATAAAAATACATTCACAGGTACAGAATATAGTTTAGAAGCANGCGACTTAAGCATCTTGTCATTTATAAAATTTGACTACACAGATTTCAACTCAAATGTAAGTAAAGTACCTACATTTAAGGCAAACTTATCTGCTGGTGCAACCCTAAATAAATGGCGTTATGGCTTATCTATCATTAGTGTTGGAGAAACAACTTTACCTGGTTTTTCATATACTGATATCACATTAAATTATGATCTAGATAAATCAAGTAGTATATTCACAAAAATNCATAACCTCTTTAACACTGATTATGNAACTGTAAATGGTTACACTGAAGCTGGATTTACATTGTTCACAGGAATTAAACGAACATTTTAAATTAGATAAAAAGATAAAATTTAGCTAAAATCAGGTTATGTTTAAAGAAAAAGTAATAATTTTAACTACTATTCTTGTGGGTGCAAGTCTACTTAGGTTTATACCTCANCCACCAAACTTCACTCCAATTATAGCGATTGGAATCATATCTGTAACATTGTTCGAAAAAAAACACCTGCAATTTGGGTTTCCTTTAATAATAATGATTGTTACCGATTTTTTTATTGGATTTCACTCATTAATCCCATTTGTTTATGGAAGTATCATCTTAGCAAGTTTAACAGGATTTATTCTAAAACAAAAAAGTTCGATTATTAATGGAATTGGAGCAAGTTTACTAAGTTCAATTATTTTCTTTATAATAAGTAATTTGGGGGTATGGATTTTAAGTTCAACTTATCCAAAAAACGTTTTAGGTCTATACCAATGCTATATAGCAGCAATTCCTTTTTTTCATAATACAGTTGCAAGTACTTCTATAATAGTAGTAGGAATATTAATCATAGATAAATATGTTATTAACAGAATAAANGATATTCATAAAAAATATATCAAATTAAGTAATTGAGTATTCTTATAATTTATATTAAGTTTATTTAAAAAAAGATTTATATAAAATTTTTTAATAACTATTAAAATAAAAAGGCAGTTTAATGTTACCCAATACAAATCAAACGAATTATCAAGGCACAGAAAAAAAAAGTNATAAACTTCCTCCAATACACCTACCTAGCATAACTAAACAAAAAAAGANATCATTATCAAATATNGANTCATTATTCAGAAAGCCAGATCAATCAGCACAATTGCCTGAAATTAAACCAACCAATGAAAAGAGTAAAAGATATGGAAATAAATTATCCAGGGCAAATAGTAAATTTCAAAAAGAAAAGTATAGTGATACTGATTTCCAATTTGACTGTAAGCAAATTAAAAAACTTCCTAACAGATCTGAAATATCATCTGAAATAAAAAATAAAGAATTAAAAATAGAATTACCTTTAGAAAATATTCAAAACACAAAAAAAGAATCCAGCACAAGTTTAATTACTAAAACAAAAAAAGCCTTACCTAAAACTGAAATAACTGAATATGAAAAATGGATTAAAGAAATTGAATTACAAATATTAGTNGATCAATACTCAGCAAAAAATATATTTAATTTTTTAACTTTTTTTCCTACGATAAAATCATTTAATAATAATCCAACGTCAAACAAAAAGTACAATATTGAATTAACATTAAAAGTAATAAAAGCGGAATTATTTGAAATAAACCCAAAAAATATAACATTAAAAAGTCTAGCTAATGAATTATTCACTGTAGAAAATAATTTAAAACAGTCGCTTAGTCTAAAAGAATACCTAGATAATTCTATTAATGTTATAAACAAGGTAAGAGAAAAATTAACCTCAAAAAATATAATCGATATATTTGATGATCCTAACAGAGANCAAGTACTAACAGAAATCCGCGATAACTATAATCCTAGCAGTTATAAAAATAATCCAACTGAAAATCTATCACGCGAATTTGTATCATCTATAATTTTAGATGNAGTCAAAATAAGACTAAATAAAACGCATTTAAAAAAGTAATAACTATGACTCATATAGCTATAAAATAAAATAATTTATAACTTTTCAAAACATAATATTTAAGGTTAAATTGAAAAAATGAAAAAAATAANAATTCTCGACGGCGGCATGGGAAGAGAAATCAAAAAAAGACTNNACAACTTTGACCCTATANTATGGTCTGCATCAGCCTTACTAAATCATCAAAAAATTGTTAAAGATATACACAAAGAGTTTCTGNATGCAGGCTCAACNATTATTACAACAAATAATTATACCGTTGTACCTTACGTTTTAAAATCAAAAAACATATTTAACCAATTTGAAAAATTAACAAACATTGCTGGTAACTGTGCGCGTGAAGCAATCATTGAATCAAGGATTACAAATAGTAAAGTTGCTGGATGTTTACCTCCATTAAAATTAACCTATCGACCAGATTTAATTGAAGAAAACAATGCAACAGCTTACCAAACATATACAAATATAATAAATTGGCTAGACCCTTACGTTGATTTATATTTAGCTGAAAGTTTAACTTCAATTATAGAGCTTAATCAAATTCTTGAAGCCACAAAACATCGTTCTAAACCATTATATGTATCCTTTATATTAGATGATGCAAATCCAAAACAACTATTAGACAAAACATCCATTTCTGAGTTGATTTCCCTTGTAAATAATTCTCACATAAAAGCTTTTTTATTCAATTGTTGTCAACCAAAAACAGTTACTGAAGGGTTAGATGAATTAACCAACCTAACAGTAGAATACGGAGCTTATGCGAATGCATTTAAATCATTAAATAACATTTTTAATCATGGAGACTTTAGGGAAATTAGTAACGACATAAACATAGAATATTATATCAATTCAGTAAAAGATTGGCTCTCAAAAGGTGCAACAATAGTCGGAGGTTGTTGTGGTATCGGTCCAGATTATATTCATGAAATAAAAAATTTAGTAACTTCACAATTAAACTAAATTAGCTAATTTACTAAATAATTTTAAAAAAGCACCCCAGAATAAGGGGTGCTTTTGGTATAATAAAATAATTCTAAATTTATCTAGTATCGATAATGTTCTGGCTTATAGGGTCCTTCAACAGGTACATTAATATAATCAGCCTGTTCTTTACTCAACTGTGTTAAAGAAACATTCAATTTTTCTAAATGTAAACGAGCCACTTCTTCATCTAACTCTTTCGGTAAACGATAAACACCTACCTCATAGTTTTTTTGTACCAACTCAATTTGAGCTAAAACTTGATTCGTGAATGACGTCGACATAACAAAAGACGAATGTCCTGTAGCGCAACCTAAATTAACCAAACGACCCTCAGCAAGTAAAATGATGCTATGTCCATCAGCAAACTTATAAACATCAACCTGAGGCTTAATATTGGTTCGTTCACACTGATCTAAAGCCTCTACCTGAATCTCATTATCAAAATGACCAATATTACAAACAATCGCTTGATCTTTCATCTTTTCCATATGCTCAAAACGAATAACATCTTTATTACCAGTCGTAGTAACAAAAATATCTCCTTCAGCAACGGCCTCTTCTAATGTTCGAACTTCAAACCCTTCCATTGCAGCTTGCAAAGCACAAATCGGATCAATTTCAGTTACAATAATACGAGCTCCAAACCCCTTTAATGAAAATGCCGAACCTTTCCCAACATCACCATAACCACAAACAACAACAACTTTACCTGCAACCATTACATCTGTAGCTCGTTTAATCCCGTCTGCGAGTGATTCACGACAACCATACATGTTATCAAATTTTGCCTTTGTAACAGAGTCATTTACATTTATTGCAGGAAACAATAACTCACCTTGTTCATGAATTTGAACCAAACGGTGAACACCTGTGGTTGTTTCTTCAGAAACACCTTTAACATTCGCAATAATTTTTTCCCATTTACTTGGATTTTTATCTAAATCATTTTTTAATGTTTGATGCATAACCGCGGCTTCACCTTCAGTAGCCATTTTAAAACTAGCACCCTGTTCTAACATCTTCTTTGCCTCGTGAATCATTAACGTAGCATCCCCACCATCATCCACTATATAATCGGGTCCAGACCCATCAGGAAAAGACAAACATGCAACAGTGCATTCCCAATATTCTTCTAAGGTCTCACCTTTCCATGCGAAAACTGGAGTTCCAGCCTTAACAATAGCAGCAGCAGCATGATCTTGAGTTGAGAAAATATTACATGAAGCCCACCGCACGTCAGCACCTAAGTCAACAAGCGTTTCTATCAAAATTGCAGTTTGAATTGTCATATGAAGAGATCCAGTAATTTTCAAACCCTTTAATGGTTTTTCAGTACCATATTTCTCCCTTAATGCCATTAGGCCTGGCATTTCAAGCTCAGAAATTTTTATTTCTTTGCGGCCAAAGTCAGCTAGTGAAAGATCTTTAATCTTATAATCCGTTGTTTGAGTAACGCTCTCCATATTTATCTCCTTTGAAATTTAACTAAATTTGATTAATTATACTATTTTTAACTAAGAAATTCAATTTACAAGTCAAAAGTATTAATTAATAACCAGTAGGATTTTGTCGTTGCCAACGCCAACTATCAATACACATTCTATTTAAATCAAATTCTGCTTTCCAATCTAACAAAGTAAACGCTTTATCACAATTTGCATAACAAACCGCAACATCACCAGACCTACGCGACTTCATTTTATATGATATTTTTTGTTTTGATGCATGCTCAAATGAACTCAACACATCCAAAACACTATAGCCATTACCTGTACCCAAATTAATTGCTTCACAATCTAAGTGTTTCAATTTTTTCAAAGCTTTAAGATGCCCAATTGCTAAATCAACAACATGAATATAATCACGAATCCCAGTCCCATCGGACGTATCATAATCATTTCCAAAAACAGCCAACTCTTTACGTTTACCAACAGCAACCTGAGATACAAACGGCATCAAATTATTCGGGATCCCATTAGGATCTTCTCCAATCAAGCCACTCTCGTGTGCACCTACTGGATTAAAATAACGCAATAGCGCAATATTCCATGCCTTATCAGCTTGGTAGACGGCACGCAACATATTTTCAATAACAAGTTTGGTGTAACCATAGGGATTAGTTGGTTGCAATAAATGATCTTCAACTATAGGTAATTGTTTTGGTTCACCATAA
>NZFK01000005.1 GCA_002690645.1 Rickettsiales bacterium | reverse complement strand
AGCTGTTCGTAATACATCGTCCACATTAGGCGTTTCATCATTAATCGTTCTTTCGACTCGAGGAATAAAAGTAATTGTACCCTTTTCCATTGCCCCTAATGTCTCCATAAAGACTCCTATACTGTTTTTCTTAATTATCGCATTTAAATGATATTATTGCCAAACATTAACATAAACAAACACTGTCATATTTTGATTAAAAAACAATTAGTCTTTACAAATCAAGAAAATTTATATAAAAATAAACGTTAACTAAAACTAAACAAACTAATAAAAAGAGAAACGTAAATTGAATAATACAACAGAAACAAAAAGTAAACCTCAACCGTGTTTACCAGAATACAAAAAAAAGACCTTAGAAAAAGTCAACCACGGTTTTAATTTAGCACTATGTTGTATTTCTATCACGGGAGGAGCAACTGGCTTTGTACATCCAGGAATTGCCGCTGGGGCTGCCACAAGAGCATTTTGCAGTAGTGTTTCTATCTCAGCTTTAAATAACAACTCCGTAAAACCTCAAGATAAAAAAGTATTATATTGCTGCTGTACCTTTCTTTTATTATCATGCCAATGCCCTGATATATTGATAAGATCTCAATTTGAAGAGAGTCAAAACAGAGTATATGTTGATCACCCTCACTTCCCTACAATAGATAATTAACTAACATAAGATGTCAATAATACCTTCTATTAACAAGAGCCTTCATGAAAATGCGATCACATCTACTAATAAGCTCGTTACAGTATTTACAATCCAAAAAACCTCCGAATTATTTTGTGTATCAGAAAAGTGTTGGCGAATATTAGAGGCCATCATAAAAAATATTATGCAAGAAAATCTCAAAATAATAGTTAAAAAAAATATGGTCCCAAAAAAAATATCTGAACCCGATATAAATTTAAATGAACTTCCCTTATCAGGCCACACAAAAAAAGCAATTCATCAATTAGCTATGTGCTATAACAATGAAAATGAAAGCTTTGATATTAGTAAACTAAAAATCAATACCTACGAGCAAGCAATTAGTCTTTTAAAACTTTCAAAATACTTTCCAAAAAGTATCGACCCTACCCAAACCAATTTAAAGCAAAAGTGTATTACAAGATTACTTTTAAACACGACCCCAGCCAAATTAACAATATTAAAAAATCACTACCTTACAGCGCCGAAGCTACCCAATAGCAACAAACTTGCTACGCCCTCTTTTTATCTTTATGAAATCTTAGAGCAAGAGGCTACTGAACGCATTAAAAGCATAAACCAACAAGACGACATCTCCTTAAAAAAAGAAAATACAAGCAACATCCTAACCTATCAAGAACTCATAAAACAAAAAAAGACACCTTAATTACCATTCATAAACAAATGTTACAAATCAAGAGATTTTGGACGTTTACATACAATAATAGCGTCTAAAACCTCTCCAGATGTTTCACGAATATTTAAATTAACCTCATGAAAAAATTCTTCTAAAGTGGGTAGCATATACAACTGTTCAAAGCCCTTCGTAGGTACCACACGCTGACGTTCAACTACATGAATAATAACCTGCCCATCTGACTTAATCGCTTGTGTTGACGCTTGTATAAACGCATCACGATCAGTCAAGCGAACATTATATTTATGAACACTTACCACATCAAATTGATGCATATATTCTTTATGTTTAACAGCATCTTGCAACGTAAGCTTTGCAACAGTTTCTTCCCCCAATTGATATTTTGATGCATCAAAAGCGTCTTCAATAGCAGAATTTGATTTTTCAATACCAGGTTCAATTGCTTTCAAATTACAGTTTTTTTCGTCCCTTATTCTTCTAGCAATTATGCCACTTCCCGAGCCCACGTCTAATACGCTCACTCCCGAAGGTATATGATCCAACAAAATCTCTTCAGACCTTACTCCCCAAACATTAACTAAGTCCACAGTATCACGTCTTGCGCTTCTTAATTTTTGGTGAGCATCATTAACTCTTGGGCCTGAAGATTTTCTCTGAGAAGACCCATCCGGAACTTTTCTACTTGAGTCCACATTTAATTTCTCCATATCTTTTAATACCCCAAAAAAACAATATTCTAACATTTTGGATAGAATTAGAATTTAAATATTCAACTTAGTTGTTAGATAAAATTTAAAAATACTAACAACATCATAGTCTAAACTGAAATATTTAAGAGCTAAAGTACGATAATTAATAAAAAGTAATTATTATATTTAAGAATCAGAAAAAGAAATCATATGAGTAATCAAACAATAAACCCTTTTAATCTCCCAACAGCACCAAAATCGACTGAGTCTAGTAAGAACAATCAAACAATATCAGATTTTTTACGAGAAGCAAATAATAATAATTTAATGACATTACCGCCCAGTCCACCCTCAGAACCTTACGATCAGGACGAGACAATAGGAGTCGCATTAAAAAACGGAAACATAAATAGAAATAACTTGCAAAACCAAACACAAATAAAGGATGAGCAACCCATCAAAAACCCAACAGTACCCCAAAAGAATCAAAGCGCAAGTTATACTCCTCAATGGAATATAGAAGATGCGTCAGAATGCTGCACAAATATAACATGCACTGCCATTAACATTGGCATTAGCATTCCGCTTTTCCCTCTAACAAACTTAAATTTATGGACATACGCTACACTATGCTGTATTAAAAGTGGCACGGGAATCGTTGGCTTACATATTTCAAAACAAGATAATGAACAAAGCAATAAGACTCACCCCCATGATTGCTTTAATTCAATTGGAAAAACCACTTTAATGCTTTTATCCCTACCCGAAATAGCTTTAAACAAATTTCTAGGACATTGTATGTCAATGGATTTTAATTGTCCGGATAACCGGTCCGATTTAAGTAAGAGCAAGATTTTTAGATATTGTATGCCAATGGATTTTATATATCCCAATAATCGAATCGCTTGTGAAAATTAACAAGAAGAAAAATCACAAAATGAAAAACAAGAAACATTAACAGCAATAACATTCATCATAGCAAGAATATATGCTAAAATTTCACCCAAAACAAACTAACTTTAAAAGGCATTAAGCAAATGACACAATCATATGACGTAATTATAGTTGGAGGCGGGCATGCAGGCTCAGAGGCTGCGTTAGCCGCTGCACGAATGGGCTGCAAAACACTACTTGTTACCATTTCAACAGAAACAATTGGTTTAATGCCNTGCAATCCCTCCATAGGCGGTCCTGCAAAGGGTCAAATTGTAGGAGAAATAGATGCCCTTGGGGGTGAAATGGGCCGTGCTGCGGATGAAACATTTATTCAAATAAAAATCTTAAATCGTTCCCGTGGACCAGCTGTACAATGCTTACGAACACAAAACGATAAATACTTATACCAAGAATACATCCAAAATGTCATAAAATCGTCAAAAAATATTGATATAGCTGAAGCTGAAGTCGCCCAACTTATTTTTGAAGGAAACCGAATTACAGGAATTATCACAACTAAGAACATAACCTACTCAGCAACAGCAGTTGTAATTACAACAGGCACTTTTTTAAAAGCAAAAATGCATGTTGGCTTATCAGCCACTACAGGTGGTCGAATTGGTGAACAAAGTGCTGAAAATTTATCAGACTCGATTCGTTCACGCTTTAAATTAGGCCGTTTAAAAACAGGTACACCGCCCCGTTTGCATAAAGATAGCATCGATTATTCCAAATTAATATTACAACCAGGCGATACCGAATGGCTCCATTTTTCCTTTCGTTCCGAATACAATGACCGCTTTAAAACACAAAAAGATTGCTACAGCACAAACACAACAGAAGAGACACACAAAATAATTCTAGCAAATTTAGATCGCTCTCCACTTTATACAAATGTAATCGAAGGCGTTGGCCCCCGTTATTGTCCATCTATCGAAGATAAAGTAGTCCGCTTTAAAGATAAACCGACACATCAAATCTTTATCGAGCCAGAAGGCCTAACAACCGATTCAATCTACCCACAAGGTCTAAACACCTCGCTTCCCCAAGATGTTCAGGAACAATTACTTTATTCGATGCCAGGCTTAGAAAACGTTAAAATTATCAAATATGGCTATGCTGTAGAATATGATTTTATTTTACCGTCACAATTAAAACCGACCTTAGAAACTAAAAAAGTAACTGGTTTATTTTTTGCAGGCCAAATTAATGGGACCTCAGGGTATGAAGAAGCAGCGGGTCAAGGAATTGTTGCGGGCATCAATGCAGCCTTAATGGTTCAAAATAAAGATCCCTTTATCTTAACAAGAGAAGATTCTTTTATTGGTACCCTCATCGACGATTTAATTACAAAAGACATTTACGAGCCCTATCGAATGCTAACATCTAGATCCGAATATCGCTTATTATTACGTCAAGACAACCCAACTCGCAGGCTCAGCGAGCGTGCCTATGCAATCGGTCTATTAACAGACGAAGAAATGGAACGTATCTCAGACCAACATCAACAAATTAATCACTACATGAAGCTTTGGCGCAAAACATCCACAACACCGGCACAAACAAAAAAACATAATTTAAAACATAAAATCCCGTTAGCTGAACTAATTAAACGGCCAGAAATTAACCTTGAAGATATTTTCGATAATACAAATGATGTCTACGAAAAAGAAGCTGCGCAACGTGCCTGCGTCGAATTTAAATATGCAGGCTATATTAATAAGCAACAAGAAACCATCTCAAAAATAAAACGTTTCGAATCAAAAAAAATCCCCGACTTTATCGATTTTGATGCTATCCTTGGCTTAAAAAGAGAGTCAATTCAATGCTTGAAAGAGCATCGCCCAAAAACATTTTACGATGCTTCCAAAATTGCAGGGGTCAATCCAGCTGACTTAGTTGTCCTTATGGTTTATCTAGAAAATTATCATAAAACAAAACAACCCACATAAAAAATAATTCTAAAAATTAAGACGTCATACGGACTATAAAAACATATCATTTGTCTAATTGTATGCGCTGGAATTTAGAACATCACATTCTGTTGGAAACTAACAATGTTTTATTTGGCGCTATTATTCTTTTTAGAGTTCACTTGATCATGATCAGTTCGTTTTCCACGAACAAAAAAAGGACCCCTTTTATCAATGGGAACATGAGCTGGATGTGCTAATGCTTTTCTGGCGTCTTCTCTTTCTTTTTTTGCATTATATTGTTTACGGGACATAGAGAGCCTGGGGGCAATTATATTACATTTTGGAAGCGCTGGTTTACGTTGTCCTTTTTTCTTTTTATTTAGACTTTNACTAGAATTACCGTCTTGTGTTTTCGGAAGGCTTTTTTCTTTCTTAGGCGTTAATTTATGCTCCGTTCCNCCTAATTTTTCCTGAGCTACCCCTAAGACAGGTACCGACTTAGAAGACTTTAGCACTGAAGGTAATTTTTCTTTATCTTGACTTTCTTGATTTGGGGAACTGTTGTTTACANTANGTAGATTAGGGGCTGATTGATTATTATTGCTACTATTCAANNGTGGAAATGTCACAGGTTGATTAGTATTAATTNCTAAAGGTTCTAGTNTATTCACTNCAGAACTCGNNTCCGTTGTTGGTCCATCATAAGCAATTAAATTCTTTGGATTCTTTTTNCCTTCATCTAAGGCATCAAAGCTAACATGATAATCACTTNCAACNATTNCACTTTCCAAACTGGAACCNTTACTAATAACTNGNCCTAAGNTACCTTTTCTCTTTGATGAGACGTCTGGTATATGTGACAAAGGCGCACTACCAGCTTTATTTAATNTTTGTACATGTATACCTGCATTTCTTAATGACTGAATCGCATTTTTANGATCATCCGGNTTTAAATTCTTTAAAAAAAGTTTAACGGCCGCTTCTTTATNAACAGCANCATTTAATTGNTTCAAAAAATCATTNANCATANCCACTCCCAAACAATAAGATCTTCCAACACAAAGTTATCGAATGTTTGTTAAAAATTATTTCATGAATAAAAAAATTTAATAAAAATTAAGTATATTATTAATANTTATTTAATAGTTTAAAGATACTATAAGTCAGATGAAAAAAGTAATAGCTATAAAACTGATATCCGAAGACCCTCTTTTAAATGACGATCATTACAAAATCCAATACTTAGCTTTAAAAAATAATCTTCAAAAATTAGAAGAAAAAGGTATTCATAAGTTTTTATGNCTAGGCCACTCATTTGCATGGGTAACAAAGCAACTCAATACAGAACGTCAAAACGAAGGTAAAGAACCCATCCCCATCTTGCCTATTTCAGGGCGAACAATTGACAAAGAAACACATGATAGTCTGCCTATAATGAACACAAGAAATCGTAAATTATTCCGTAAAATGCTAAGCCAAAATAGTATTTTGGCACCACAATTATTAAAAGAAAAAATAACAATATACGATATGTCACACGAAGGAATCGGNCTTAAAGGTATTCTCAAAGAAATCNAATTATGGATTGAAGATAAACTACCAAAAGAAAAACACGCGTTAGCAATAAGTAATTTCAGCGTCCTTACATTCCAACCACAAAAAGACAAACTTACTCATAATTTAAACGAACTCTTATCACCTTTTAAACTTGAACCATTTATACTTCCTTACCACAAGCAAACTGCGGAGGCTATAAAAATTGAACAAAAAATAGAATCTGCATGTGATTCAGATAATGTGCGTTTATTTTTTTCAAATAAAATCTCTAATAATTCATTTGAATACCCCTTAAAAATGTCAGCACTTATCCACGAAGTGGCACGAAAACTCAAAGATTCAATTATAAATAAGAAAATTTACAGCTCCCCCATATAACTCACTAGCGACTACTTTACATATTTCGAGTTCAGCGTTACACTTATCAACCTAAAAAGAACACGTAAAAAGCGGAGATTTATCGATGAAAGTAATCAATTCAAAACAAAAAAACAATACAATGCACCTCGAAATAGAGGCATCACTTGAAACCATAAACGAATCTTTCAATAAAACATTTAAAGAAATGGCAAAATTGGCAAAGATTCCTGGTTTTAGAAAAGGAAAAGTTCCTCGCCATATATTTGAGCAACATTATGGAAAAGAAATTCTTGTGCAAGATAGTGTAAATGAAGCTGTAAATACAAGCTACCAACTAGCCATTAATGAATTAAAATTAGAAGTTGTAGACTACCCAAAAAACTTAAAAATAGATGATTATAAAGAAAATCAACCCATAAAGTTTACATGCGAGGTTGATGTAAAACCTAAAATTAAAGCAGAAAAGTATAAAGGTGTTAAAGTCACAACAGAGCCATCAGGTATTGATGAATCACTTGTAGAAACGCAAATTAACCAATTAAGAGAAAGCCAAGCAACATACGAACCCGTTGAGCGTGAAACAAAAGAAGAAGATTTATTAAAAGTAAATGTTAAAGCATCCATAAATGGAGAATCTTTTTCAAGATGGACAAAAAATAATGTAGGAGTGTGCATCGGTACAAGCATTTTTTCAAAAGAATTTGACAATGAACTTATTAATAAAAAAGCCAATACCCCAGTTTCATTCTCTGTTCCCTATGCAGCAGATTATCATTTAAAAGATGTAGCCGGAAAAAAAGTGGACTTCGAAGTTGAAATAACTGAAATCAAAGAAAAAACATTAGCAGAATTAACAGACGAACTTGTTCAAAAGACATCAAAATTTAAAACTGTTACAGAACTAAAAGAAAACATCAAAACATCTTTAGAAGATCAACAAAAAAATCAACGAAATGAAAAGTTAAAGCAAGAAATAATGGAACAAATCATTGAAAAAAATAAAATTGACTTGCCAGAAGGTATGGTAAAACTTGAAGTTGAACAAGACGAACGTTATTTTGAAAACCAATTAAAACAAGCAGGTTCTACGCTAGAGGGCTACCTTTCCATGATCAAACAAACAAAAGAAGATTACACTGCAGAATTAAGTAAAAACGCTGAGAAGAGAATCAAATCACAACTTATTCTAGAATCAATTACAGAAATAGAAAAAATCGAAGCAACTGAAGATGACATCATGAATGAAATTAAACGCTTACGACCTGAGCTTGATAGTGATGATAAAGTGAAAAAAGAAATGGAAAAGATAAATCAAGAAGGCTTAAAAAAGATGGTAGCACAACAAAAAACAATAGACTTCTTAATTGACCAGGCAAAGATTACTGAAAAGAAAAAGTAATTAAGTTAAACAAAAATTAATAGATTTAACCTCTTTCTAAGCAATTCAAGTTTGTGCTATGATACGAATACACAACTTAAGGAGGAATAACATATGCCACTAGTACCAATGGTTATTGAGCAAACTGGAAAAGGAGAACGGTCGTTTGATATCTACTCTCGTTTGTTAAAAGAACGTATTATCTTCTTACATGAACAAGTAGATGACAACTTAGCAAACTTAATTATTTCACAATTACTTTTCTTAGAAGCAGAAGATCCAGAAAGAGATATTTATCTTTACATAAATAGCCCAGGTGGTGTTGTTACAGCAGGTATGGCAATTTATGACACAATGCAATTCATCCAAGCTAAAGTCTCTACTATTTGTATGGGGCAAGCAGCTTCCATGGGTGCTTTTTTACTTGCTGCAGGTGAGCCTGGAAGAAGATACTCTCTTCCAAATTCACGTATTATGATTCATCAACCTTTAGGTGGAGCCCAAGGACAAGCGACAGACATCGAAATCCAAGCTAATGAAATTTTAAGAATTAAAGGGTTATTAAATGAAATACTAGCAAAACGAACAGGTCAAAAATTAGATAAAATAGTAAAAGATACAGAACGTGATTTCTTCATGTCCGCTAAAGAGGCACAAAAATATGGTCTCATTGATGAAGTAATCACAAAACCAATTAAAAAATGAGTTCAAATGATGATTTAGTGGTTTGTTCTTTTTGTGGCAAACCACAACATATGGTAAAAAAGATAATAATAGGCCCTCATTTAAATATCTGCGATGAGTGCATAACGTCTTGTCATGAAATCATTACCAAAGATAGCCCAATTCAAACAACAACAGACACAGCAACGCAAACAGCAAAAGAATCTATTCCGTTAGCTGCTACAGAAACAAAAAAGCAAGAAACTCCAGAATTAAGTTTTAGAACACTTCCAAAACCAAAAGATATCCTTGCCTATTTAAATGATTATATTATTGGTCAAGACAAGGCAAAACATGTTCTCTCTGTTGCTGTTTATAACCACTTCAAACGCCTTTTTGCAAAAACAACTGAATATACAGACGTAGAGCTCCAAAAAAGTAATGTCTTATTATTAGGAACAACGGGTACAGGAAAAACATTATTTGCACAAACATTAGCACGCTTACTTAAGGTCCCTTTTACAATTGCTGATGCAACAACATTAACTGAGGCAGGGTATGTTGGAGAAGATGTAGAGTCCTCTCTTTATCGATTACTCCAAGTTTCAGATTTTAACGTAAAAAAAGCTGAAATGGGTATCATCTACATTGATGAAATCGATAAAATAACACGTAAATCTGAAAACCCATCTATTACACGAGATGTATCAGGAGAAGGTGTTCAACAAGCTCTCCTAAAAATGTTAGAAGGAACTACTGTTAATGTCCCTATGAAAGGTGGTAGAAAACATCCTCAACAAGAGTTTATTTCTGTGAATACATCTAATATTTTGTTTATATGTGGAGGCGCTTTCCATGGATTAGATGAAATAATTGAAGCTCGCTTAAATGCAAGAAATATTGGGTTTCTTACTGGTTCAGAAAGAGATAATATTGAAACCGAAAGTATTTATAAGCATGTTCAACAAGAAGACCTATTAAAATTTGGAATCATCCCAGAACTTATTGGAAGGTTACCAATCACCGCACCATTACACGATTTAGACGAAGACGCATTAGTAAAAATTATGCTTGAGCCTAAAAATGCAGTTACAAAACAATATAAAAAACTCTTTCATATTGATGGAATAAAGTTAACTTTTGAACAAGCTGCCATAGAATTAATAGCATCCGCTGCAAAAGAACGAAAAGTAGGCGCCAGAGCTCTTAGAAGTATTTTTGAAGATATTATGTTAAAACCAATGTTTGAAGCTCCCACAAATACAGCTAAAGACCTTGAGATTAAATTAAAAGATATTGAAACATATATAAAAGAAAAATTATCAAAAGAGCTGCAAGAAAAAGTTTTAAAAAAAACAAAATCTAAGAAAAAGAAAGCAGCCTAAGCAACGCTACACCAAACAAATTAACCTAAAACTTGTAATGTATAGCCAAAGAAACTAAAGGAACAATAAACCCTTCTAAATAACGTTGAATATAGTCCTCTATTCCCACTGATATTCGATCATTTATAGCTAATTCAGAATCAATTTGAATATCAATCATAGAAATATAATATAGCGATAAAGCACACCTTAAATCATAAGGCCCTATAAAAGGTTGCTTATAGCCCAATTCTAATAATAAAGCATTTAACTTTCCAGTTGCTTGCACTATTTTCGTCTCATCTGTATCNATAGATGTCTCTAAAATATCATTTACTAAATGTGTATTTAAGTCACTATACGATAAGTTCAACAAACTTGTTCCAAAACCGACTGAATAATTCCCATTCTTTCCAAGNCCATCTCTACCTAAAACAAAAGAAGAAACNCTTGTACCAGGAAGTACAGTATCCAANAAGTTTGAAAAACTATCATTCCACCAATCCCATATAGGTGAAAGCAAAAAATTTAATTGATCAACATAAAAGTGATTNATTTTACCATATCGAAAATTAAAATAAATATTATCCTCTGTCGTGTATATATANGATATAGAATTAGCTAATGTATACTCAAACTCTAACCCAATTTCAGACTCTTGAGCAAAAGAAAATACAGAAAAAAAAGAAAGCAAAAAAACTATTAANCTAACGCGCATAGGTANCTATACCCTAGACTTAAAAAAAACAAACAAAATANATTNAATTAATANGCTTTTTGAATTCCGAAAACAAAAGATCCTGTATCATCCATTTGATAACCNGTAACACTTTGAACAACAGGCAAAAGATATTCAAGCGCTAGGCGATATCCATTATCAAAAGCCACATTCATACCAAACGTTGACGTTACCTGNTCCTGNCCACTATTACTAGCATCCAAAGCCGCATTCATAACAGACATTATNCCTGAATGCTGTCCACTAATAGAACCNATCGANTGATAAATTAAAGAAGAAGAAAANGAATAGTTTCCAAATGTCTTTGCAATCCACAATTTATTATTTAANCTATGCCCCAAACGATACCCTTGATTATTTTGCCCAGTTCTTAGAGTAGCATTAAATTGGAAACCAATTGATGAATCATGAAAAAAGCGAACAATAGTTAGAGANGGCNTAAGATCAAAAGTACCAGANCCNAGCTGCATCGGATATCCAACTGTCATATTGCTATCNTTAACATCAATAGCTCCAGTTGGCAAACTAAACGTCAAATTGATATGAGATTTCACATTATTTTGATTTATTAAACTATATAAAGGNCCGAATTTTAAATCTCCAATTCCTGTNGAAGTCATGCTAGAAAGAGCACCTCCCATCTTTGCTTTAACAGTCATATCATTGTTAATGTAAGGCAACATAAGCATCCAAGTTAATTTNTCGCTCTGAGCGTACATAACACCCAACATATGCATANTCATGNTCATAGAATCTAAGTATTTCATGTATGAAGTTTCAGAATTATAAGTTTCATAAGAAACTGAATCTACACCATTCAAAACACCTAACATCGTCATTTGCATATAACGATACGACCACATAAATTCACCATTAACATGAACATGATCACACATAACTGAAATAGGCGCATGTTGGTCAGGTCTTACACTTTGATGTGATTCAGACCCCATTACAGTTGATAGTGAAAATACNAAACANAATAAAAATAGAATAACCCTCATAATAAACTCCTTCACANTAAAGTTGTATTATATAAGATCAATAAATATTAAAACAGTATAAAAATTCAAGNTGAAATCAAAGATTCTAATTGTTTATAAAGCCGATCAATATTAAATGATTGTTGGATTCCTTTGGTAAAAAATAAAGAATATAAATTAGCAACAGATGAATATCCTTGCTCTGTAGGTAAAACATGAACGACNCCCTGAATAAGAAAATGTGAACGTGTTTTTTTTAAAGCAAAACCAAAAACTTTAGCATCCTTTACATAAAGCTCATAAGGATTAAAATATGATGCACAAAAATTAATATTTTTTGCACCATTTANCTCATCTTTTGTATAAACAGGAATATCCATAGATTGCAAAGCAGATNAAAATAATTGAGAGCACCATAACATTAAATCTTTTGATTTACTNGGAAANTAATCATCACCTAAAGANCCTCCAATAGAAAACACAATATCTCCAGGGCAATGAAAAACAACNCCNCCNCCAGTAAGTCGATAAGAATGATCATATGCCAATAAATCTTTTGGAATATCGCGCTTTTCAGATTGAGTTAATCCAACATNTTTCCATTCATAAATTCTAAAAAANCGTTGATTTGATTCTTTTAATTGNTCAAACAAANCAACATCNTAATCCATATTTTCTTTAGCNGTCTCAAATCCAGTCTTATTAATCATTAAAAAAAGTATATCATAAAAAAAACACAATGTTTCACGTGAAACAATATTTAAAGAAGTNTTTCAGAATAATATAAAAAATTATTATATTCTAAAATTAANGAAGAATGATAATCANCCGCTTGATTCTTACTAAAAGGAATAAATANTTTAGTATGTGTAGGNNTTGATATANGTTTAGCTAAACTCTTGATTTTATCNACAGANCCAAAAGCTTTGGCAGTAATAATATCGAAAGGATCTGATANANTACGAACCCATTCAAATAAATTAGAATTNACAATAAATAAATTATTAAGGCCTAAATTATTNACAACAAGATCAAGAAANCGAGCTTTACGACTTTTTGATTCAATAGCAAAAACACTNTTCNTTGGATTAGAAATAGCAAGAATTACGGCAGGTAATCCAGAACCAGATCCAAAATCGGCGATTCGTAAATCACGATCACCAATTANACTAGCTAANGTAAGTGAATCTTTTAAATGGAAATCCAATTTATCATAGGCATTTTTTGAATAAATATTAGTATGCTCGTTATAATCCTTAAGCAGATCTATGTAAGTTNATATTTTTTTGTCCATAAAGATAAGTTTAATNAATATGAATAATAAAGAAAAGGACTTGTTTAAATTAAAAAAAGTAAAAAAATCACAACATTTAAANCGTTAAAAAAAACGGTTTAAAATNTGTTGTAATTCGTCAGNATTTTTATATTTTAANGTNATNTTTCCCTTTTCTTGTGANCCTTTAAANGAAGCGCGATAACCCAACGNATTAAAACGTTCCTCNTAAGCGATTATAGATTCATTCTTTTCNTCNAAAAGAGGGATTGTTTCACGTGAAACACGATTTTTAGNAATTAAAGACTCAAGCTCTCTAACAGATAACGACTTTTCTAANGTTTCATCAAGAAATTGCTTAACCTCATCAATTGAATCAACACCCAACAAAGCTCTGGCATGACCNTCAGATATTTGACCATTCATAATAGCCTCTACAACNCAATTTGGAGACTGAAGCANCCGTAATGTATTNGTAATTGAAGAACGGCTCTTAAAAAACAAATCAGCAAGNTCTTGNTGTGTATANCTAAATTCATCAATCAATCGNTGATANCCTTTAGCAACTTCNATTGCGTTTAAATCTTCACGATCTAAATTTTCNACTANAGCCAATTGTAATGATTGNTCATCNGAAATATTNTTTATAATAGCAGGAATCGTTGTTATACCAGCAAGCTTGCATGCCCTTAATCGTCGTTCACCAGCAATAAGCTCGTAACCTGAATCAGATTCACGAACAACNATAGGCTGAGCAAGNCCATTTTTTTTAATTGAATGAGCTAATTTTTCAATAGAAGCTTCAGAAAATACNGTTCTAGGTTGATAAGTATTNGCAATAACATCCTTAACGGGTAACTGTAAAATAGATTTCCCAGCACCAATAAATGTTTTAGGAATTAAAGCCTCTAAACCTCTTCCTAATCTTGGTAAAGTATCTTGTTTATGATTCGACACGATGAACAACCTCCTTTGTTAATTCAGAATAAGCAATAGCGCCAGTAGAAGTCGAATTATATAAAACAATCGGAATTCCATGACTTGGTGCTTCAGTTAAACGGATATTTCTTGGCACAACAGTCTCAAAAACTAAAGACTGGAAAAAACGTCTTGTATTATCAACAACTTGTTTATTTAAAGCAGTACGCTTATCAAACATAGTCAAAACAATNCCAGCAATTTCTAATAATGGGTTATAGTGATCTTTAATTTGATTTAAAGTATTAACGAGTCCAGCAATGCCTTCTAAGGCGTAATACTCACATTGAACTGGAATTATNGTTTTAGTTGAGGCTACGAGACCATTAATAGTNAATAATCCCAAAGAAGGTGGACAATCAATAATAATATAATCGTAAAATGAATTTAAAGGATCAAGTACAGTTTTTAAATAAGCCTCACGATGATCCAAATTAACTAATTCAACTTCAGCGCCAGCTAAATCCTTTGTTGCAGGCAACACATGAAGTCCATCAAAAACAGTTGGACATATAACTTTAGCAATATCGCAACGTTGCATCATAATGTCATATAAACTGTATTCTAATTTAGCAACATCAATACCTATTCCAGAAGTAGCATTNGCTTGGGGGTCTAAATCAACCAATAAAGTCTTTTTNCCTAAATCGGCTAAATAAGAAGATAAATTCACAGCTGTTGTTGTCTTACCAACACCACCCTTTTGATTAACCACAGATATTATNTGTGCATTATTTTCCATGAATANAAAAAGTATATCATAAAAAAAACGAACAAAAAATCGAAAAATTAGCATCTAATAANATATGTAAAATACCNACAGAAAAATNTATATTACAATGTTTCACGTGAAACAATAATCAGGAAAAANACTAATCCAAATGCGCTGGGTCAATAATAGAGAAACTCAATAATGTGAAAAACTCCAGAAAGATCAAGACCCAAACGTTCTAATTCGTCTTTTGAACCCTTATTAACAAGGACAGGAAACTGATCTGAAGAAACAGACTGGGCATTATTAATATTTTTTGATTTTTTATGAGGAAACACCAATTTAATAGAAAGCGCTAAGGGTTTATTTTCATCGCAGTGTAAAACCAAAATATCATTTCCTGTCTGATATTTATGAATTATTTTGGCAGCAACTAAATAGTATTTGCCTTTTTCCATATTAACTTTATTAGCTACAAAGCTAATATCAATATCGGGCAAATACAATGATAAAGAATTTTTAATATAAGATGGCCTAGCTGTTCCGAAAGAAAACGCATTAGAAACATTTTTATTACTGTAAGACTCATACNNCGNAGCGCCTACATTAATATCGTTTGCATTTTGAATATATGTGATAGGAGCCTCTTCATTAACTTCAGCTAAAGCTGGTGGAATAATTTGTGCATCTACTTCAATAAGAGGAGTTGCAGCAGTTAATTGATCGGAAACAGCATTCTCCCGAGTAGCGTTTAAAACTTCATCATTATTAGCAGGAANAATACGTTGATTACCAGCAAAAAAAGATCTTATAANGTTTNTTATTNTCATAAAATTATTTACNCCCAAAAAAAAACATTTAAACATCATGTTTCACGTGAAACATAATTTAATAAAAATTAAAATTAAAGCAAATCAAACCAAAACTTTCGATCAAGAACGAGATGAGCCTCTAACTCATTAGCTTTAAAATCATTTAACAATACTGTTTTACAGTCATTTTGTTCAAATTTATACAATAAATATACCTGGTCAGCCTCCTCAAACTTTTGCTTAATATAGCCAGAAAGAGACCTTGGGATAAATTTATTTTTTATCAACCCCTCAATANNACGTTGCTCTGAATACTCNCCAAAAAATGACATTCGCTCNCTNTCACTAAAAAGCNGATATACANTTAATCCATTNTANTTACTAAGTTTTTCATAACGAGGAGTCCTAATGCCTTCCAATACTTTAGCCGTTTTTTTTGAACCAAAAGAATCAGTCAAAAAACCACCTAATCGAGTGGTTTTAAGGTCATTTAAAAAATCATCATGGGCACTGCCAGACAAAACGGTAGAAGATGTAGTTGAATAAAAAGACTGACTAAATAATATAGATGAAACAAATAAAGATGGAAACAATTTCATAAAAACCAGTAAAACTAATTATTGTATTGTTTCACGTGAAACAATTAACGAGCTTTATTATACTCCTCTTCAAAACTTAAGAGAGATTTCTCTAAAGACTCTACATGTTCAAGATNTAAACTTTGTTTAGTCTTCATAGAATGTAAAATAACTTCATGCGCTAAAGACAATTTATCNGTATATTTTTTCGTTAAAAAACGATCTCTTTTGTTAGGAATTGATATACGCTGACTCAAAAAATAATGNGTCATTGTATCTTGTATTTTTGAGGCGTGTTCTTCCTTATTCATTGTCCAACGAACAATTTGTTGTTGATTTTGTGCTTGTACAGCTAAATCCGTNATTGAAGNCTGTTCNCCTACTAAAGCAGAAATCATATCCACGGATTTATGGATAGTCTCAACATGTTGTTTTANTTGAGAAAAAACAGTGNCATCATCATAAATCCCACATGGAATTTGACAGTGAGAAAAAATATAAGAAGACAANNTTACCAAAAAAAGTATNATNAATTTAATTTTCATATAAAAATAATAAACTAAATTATAAAAGAATCAATACGAAATAATTTAATAAATACTTTGNGTCGTCTTTTTAAACGTTATAATTGAACCGGAAACAGTCTGCGTATGNTCTAAGAAAGGTGACAAGTGACAATTACATGAACACAACACNTTNTCGTCTTTAACAAAAGAAACATTAGGAAGCCANGTTGGGCCATTAGATTTAATAGACCTTAAAATAATATCTCCACTAAACTGACGTTGTTCATCATCTAGTAAATTAAAATAATTAGAATAATGATGTTTTTCTTCAAAATTGATATCACTTTCACAAATTGTATCTAAAGCAAGTTTATTAGCAAATGTAATATTCCCCTCNGTATCCGTAACAATAACACCATCAGATATATTATTAATAACAGAGGTAATCCATTGTTCTTTAAACAACAGCTCCTGTTCAGNTTTATGTCGATATAATGCAATATTAACAGTCATAATCAGCTCTTTTTCATCAAAAGGCTTCAACANATATGCATATGGCCCAGTCGTTTTAGCCTTATCCATAATTTCATCTTCATCATAGGCTGTTAGAAATAACGTTGGAATCTGTTTAATTTTTTGAATTTCAAGAGATATATCAATACCATCTTTATCTCCAGGAAGATCTATATCAGCCAAAACAAGATCCACTTGACTTGTAGAAACATAATCCATAATTTCCTCAAAATTAATTGATATCTTAGAACTATACCCTTGCTTTTTTAATTTATGCTGAATATCTAAAGCGATAATATCTTCATCTTCNATAATCAATATGTTGGTCATGGGCTATATGATACCAGCAAATATCACCATGTACAGAGTGAAAAATGCAAATAAAGAATTGAAGTATTGAGAAGATTAGCTATCATAGTGGTATTCAAGGAGATGAAATGAAAAAACGTCTATTATGTATATGGTTTATAATACTAACGGGAGCCATATTTGGAGCAGAATTTAGTAAAACTATAAAAATAAACAATCAAACAATAACTTTTGATAATCCTGTTAAAATTAAAAATGAGACACTATTTGTTCCCATATCAAGCTTAAAAAAGGAACTCCATTATTCAATTAGCAATAATAAAAAAATTAATGGGTTTAATCTTAAATTCAAACATTTTACGATAGCTTTGTCACAACATTCTCGAGAAATCTGGATAAATAACAACCCGTATTTTTTTAAAAANCCAACCTTTAANTTCAAAAATGAAATTTATATACCATTGGAAGAATTTCTAACATACNCTGGCTTTAAACTTTNAAAAACAGACTCAACATTAACCATTAAAAAAGAAAAAATTCCAATTTATCCAAAAAAAGACATAAAATTAGTAGCCAACAAAACAGCTTTTCCAANACTCAAGCAAGANACAGAAACCAAAATTATTCATAACAATTTTAGTTTTTCTATAAAAAATAAATTTTTTTACAAAAATCAAACATGCTTTATGAACTTTGAATCAATTTTAACAGATTTAGGTTACAAAACGACAACAACAGAAGANGAGATAAANATAAANTATGGTGAATATACATACATCATNCCATTTAACAAAAGNCAATGGATAATGAAAAGAAAAAATATAACCCAAACATTTACCAGTTCAGAATCAATTAAACTAAAAAATGGAGTTGTGTATTTTCCTTTTCAAAGCTTTATTACATTTCTTGACTATTCAATCCATCAACGGTGGTTTAAAAATGAAATATTACTTTTATCAAACATAAATAAAATTCAAACTATAAACAAAAATGAAATGTTAAAAATTAATATCCAATCGAGACATAAACTTAATTACAATATTATCGACAATACAATTAATCAAAACAAATCATTAGAAATCCCGTTTTCATTAATCAAACTAAACAAACAAAATAGTAAGATAGAGCATTCATTTTTGACGTCATACAATCTAAGTAAAGGTAAAGATTTTTCAAACAAATTTAAATTAAATTATGAAAAAAACAATTTAAATCTATTCGTAAAAAACAAAAAACATGGCTTAACACTACAATTTAATCCATCACTAGAATTAATAACCGAATTATCAAATACAAACACAGATGAAATCATTATTGAAAGCAATGGAGATGTTACAGCAAATATTCAAATAGAAAAAAAATCAGGAAAACTTATTATAGATTTCAATAAAACAATAAATAATCTTCCTCAAATAGTAAAAAGAGAAAACAAAACATATAAAAAAATTCGAACATCACAACTTTCAACAGAGCCATTAGTAACAAGAGTAGTAGTTGATTTTGAAGATGATTTTCCTGAATTTCGAACTGCAAAAATTAATAATAAATTTAGAATTTCAATCGACCACAAGAAAAAAAGTATAGAAAAAGAAGAAAAACTTATCACAATCAAAACAACAAAAAACAAAGAAAAAAAGATCGCAAAAAAAAGAACCAAAAAAAATATTTTAGCAAACAAGGTCGTAATACTTGACCCAGGACATGGCGGAACCGATCCAGGTGCCGTAGTAAAAAACCGCTTTGAAAAAGATTATACACTAGACGTAGCAAAACGATTAAAAAAGAAATTAACACAAGCAGGTGCGTACGTAATTATGACACGCGAAAAAGACGTGAGTACATCACTGGCAAAACGCGCCTACATCGCTAACGCAAATAAAGGTGATATCTTCATCAGTATTCATATGAATTCATTTAGTAAACCCTATGTTAATGGAACAGAAACCTATTACTATAAATACAAAGATAAGTCACTTGCACTTCATGTTCAACGTCAATTAAACAAAGATATCCAATTAAAAAATAATGGCATAAAACAAAGTAGGCTTTATGTTTTACGTCATTCAAAATCCCCATCATGCTTAATTGAACCTCTATTTTTAACAAATAAAAAAGAGCATGCTCTAGTAAAAACAACAACGTTTCGAGAAAAACTAGCAGGCTCTATTTTTCAAGGAATAAAAAATTACTTTGTTGATATGAAATAATTGTAACCATTAATTAAAAAACAAATGCAGAAAAAATCAAAACATTTGAAATATCCCAGCTATCTTTGGTTAAACCTGCCTTTTGGGCTGTTTCATGTAGAAACTGTTCTCTATCCCATCCCCATTCAACAGCAACTTGCGGCAGTAACAAGCCCGCATACTCATTTTTCCTGATAATTAACCCATGATAACCGACTTTAATATCATTAAAATCAGAAATCTGCTTAGGAACACTCATAACAGAACATTCAATAGCTAGCTCAGCAAATTCAGACTCTGTTAAAGGTGGGAAACGAGGATCAGCAAAAGCCGATTTTTTTGAAATTTCATAAACAGTCTTATATAGTGGCTGATCTGATTCGATTAAGCCAATACATCCTCGTAATTTTGATTGAATTTTTAAGGTAATAAAGACACCATTTGTCTGATCAATTTGTACTAAGTTATGATCGAAATGAACCTTTTTTCCTGTAAGTTCTTCTAAGATACTATCAAAACATAACTGCTTAATATAATGTTGTTCAATGTCCGTTAACATAATCCTATCCAAATAATGCACTATGATAACCAACAACACTTTCAGTATCACCAGAAACCATACCAGAATGCCTATACATCAAAGACATAGAGGTTTTGATATCATACGCCTTTAATAAAGCCGCTAATACCATTGTAGGCGCAATTCCACACATCTCTATCTTTCCATACTGTTGATATTCCCATAATCGATCAAATGCAAACCGATGAATTAAATCAATGGCCTTTTGATCCATTTCTTCAGCGGTAGAAGCGTCATAAAAATGCGAAAAATCAGTTGAAACAATAATTAATGTATCAGAACGGTTAAAATATGTTGTTAAACAATGGGCAAATGCATTTAAGGTACTTAAATCAACATTTCCGATCACAACAGGAATAATAGGAGTACTATCCTGATAAAGATGATAAATAAAAGGACATTCAACCTCAATACTATGCTCATTATTATGAGCATCTTCCCAAAAATCGATATAATCTGCTTCTGAGCGAAGTTTAGAACATAAATCCTGATCAATTGTTAAATTGCCAAGAGGAGTCTGAAAAATAGATTCTTTATCAATAGATATACCGTTAAACGCAAAACGATGAGAAGGACCTAAAATTACAATATGTTTATAACTAAAAGAACGAATTTGTGAAAAAGCAGCAGAAGTGACCTGACCAGAAAATAAATATCCAGCATGTGGAACTAACAAAGCATAAGGCTTGGATGTTAAAGGAATTTGTTGAACAAAACGAGTAAAAAATGATGTAAGTTGTTGATTAAGTTTAGCTGGATTATCTGGATAAAACGATCCTGAAAATACAGCTTTTCTCATTTAAACTATTTCTTAGTTGCGCGCATACGTTTACCGTATTTCTTATATTTATGCTTTCGCATTTTTTTACGGCGCTTCTTAATTAAACTCCCCATAAAACCTCCTCTATTTTTACCTTCAAAGGTCGATATATTACCATACCCACGGCATTAATCAAGTTTATAGTTTATAAATACACTATTTTTAACAATTTTAAACATAAAAAAAGAAAAAAATTATGTTCTTAACGTCTCTATTTTTATCCATTCAATCGTAATTTTAATGTTAAGTGAATCATTAATTTTTTTTAATAAAGGTATTTTATAAAATTCAATTTCTTGAATCCAACACGGATTTTTAGTTTCCAATACCAATAATTTACCACGTATATACGAAACAACTAACTGCTTTGACAAAACATCACCAGCAATATCTGGCCATTTTCGTTGTAATGCAAGTGTATTTAAGGCATCATATTTAAGATACTTTAACGATTTTTGTTTCGTTAAAAAGTTATCAAGTTGTTTCATGCGAAAAAACTCCATTTTCAATCTGAATAATATTAGAATCATCAAATAAATCGCGATCCTGATCTGATATAGTAGCATAAATAAGTTGTGTTTTTGTCATTAAAAAAGTGAGCAACAAACGTCTATTTATATGATCAATTTCGGCAAATGTATCATCTAATAACAGCAAACCAGACTGTTTAAACTGTTGATCAAGTAATTCAATTTTAGAAAGTTGATAAAGAACAGCAACCATTCTATTAATACCACGGGAGTAGAAATCAAAACACGATTGATCATTGATGAAAACAGAAAAGTCATCACGATGTGGTCCATAACAACTATATCCAATAGCCATTTCCCGTGACCGATTTTCTTTAAATTCAGATTCAAGATAAGCACCATACTCAGCATCTGATAATAATTGTTCCTGACGATGTAATTGGTATAAACAAAAAATCTGTCGAAAGTCAGCTAAATCAAGTTCATCTATATACCGAGAAAGTTGTTTACCAATTAACAATAAAGCCTCATTACGATATTTAAAAAGAATTACTGCTTTTGAAACAAGCTGTTGATTATATAAATCAAGCAATGAAGACGTTTGATCTGATTTTAAAAGCTTATTTTTTTGACGCAAAACTTGTTCATAAGCCGCTAACGTTTCTCGATAGTCAGGAAAAAAAACAGAACAAAACTTATCCAAATCACGCCGTCTATAATCAGCATCCTTNTGAAAAATATGTAAAATATCNGCAGAAATAAAATCNGTATGAAACANCTCATGCAAAACTTTTAATTGTTTAATAGGACGATTATTAATTATAATCTCGCGTTTTTTTTCTANCTCATAACGNATATACAACCTATAAAAATCGTCACCAATAGCACAATCAGCACCCAAAATCACATCATTTGCAGATTTAGCTATTGTCTTGTCCAAATCCGGTTGAATCGGTGAATTACCGTTTGTTGCAATATAAATTGCCTCTAGTAGGCTTGTTTTACCTTGATTATTTAANCCATATATTAATGTNGCACCTGATTCAGAGAAAGAAACAGCTGTTTCAGNAAGATTACGAAAACCGCGAGTCCATAATTTCCGAATCATTCATATCAATCTTGGTAATCTGTTGTACGAATAGGCATGATGATNTAACAAAAAGAATCATCATTTTCTATAGTCATTTTACAAGGACTTAATTCATTATTAAANGAAATNATTAAATCATTAACAGATACTGTTTTTAGTACATCTAAAATTAATCTAATGTTAAAAGCAATTTTGGCTGAATCAGAACCAGATAATCTTGAAATAGGAACATCTTCTTTGAAGTCTCCCAAACCTTTAGCATTAGCCTGAAGAACCATATTGTCATTATCAAAAGAAAAGCGAACTACATTGTTTGAGGCGCTTGCAATGATTGAAGCACGCTCAGATGCAGCCATAAACGCTTGCTTAGATATTTTAAACGAATTCGCAGTCTCTTTAGGTATAACTTGATTATAATCAGGAAATTGGCCTTGTATCAATCGGCTTATCAATAAAAAATTATCCATCCTGAAAGAAACCTGACCAGCGGAAATAATAATTTGAACTTTCTTATCACCAGCTTCATTTTGCAATATACGATTTAGTTCACTAAACGCTTTATGAGGAACGATACTTGAAAATTGGTCATCCAAAGGTACAATTCCCTGCTTCTTTAAGGCTAATCGATAGCCATCAGTAGAAACAAAAACCAAATTATCTTGTTCATTTCGAACCAAAATACCATTTAAAAACTGTTTAGTTTCATCATAGGAAACCGCAATTAAAGTATGAGAAATGAGATCTCGTAATGCATCTACAGTTAAAGATAAATGTTGACCAGATTCAACTTCAGGAAAAACAGGATACTCATCAACTTTATTACCTAAAATAGCCAAATCTACTTTTCCACTTTTTATTGAAACTTTATTTTGTTCGTCTGACTTAAGAGTAATAAACTCATCATCCAATTTAGAAATAATTCCACTTAATGTCTTAGCTTTTAACAAAACACTTCCGTTAGCTTGAACTTGATTAATAGGTAAATTATTTTCAATGCCTATTTCGAGATTATTACCACGCAATTTTAAAACACCGTCAGAAAGCTCTAAAAATACATTTTCTAAAACAGGTAAAGAAGACTTTGCCGCAATTGCCTTTTCAACAACTCCTATTGCATCCTTTAACTCCTTACTTTTACATGTAAATTCCATTTAAAGCTCCTTTCAATATGACAATATAATCTGATACCGAACATAAGTTTAACAAATTTTTATACTTTGTACATATGTAAAATTTTAAATTAATAATTATGCCAATATATAAAGATTAATTATGATTTTATTTTATTATAAAAGTAATTCATCATAGTAGGGGATGTGGATAAGTGGATAAAGTATATTTTAATTAATATATAGGATAAAAAAAGAAGTAATTTAAAAAAGAATATGTGGATATCTGTTGATAACCCTAATTTATTAACAATTACAAACAACTTATCATATAATTATCAACAAAGTTATTAACAATTTCCAATTTTTATTAGTATATAGGGGTTTATTAAATATTAAAAATAGATGTTGGTAAAGCTAGAGTAGGAATACTACCACTTAAAGAACTTGCATAAGAAGCACCCAGCGAAAAAATTTCTTTTGCGGCAACAACAACTTCCTCTTCTACACCCATAGCATTGCATAATACATCTACCGCTGCTGAAGCGGCTTCCCCAGTGGTGGTTGCCGAAGTTAATTCATTTATACTACTTAACATGTCTACACACGCTTTAACATCAATGCCTGTTGTACTAGTAACATGTGCATTAAGGCCATCAACAGTTGCATTTAAAGTATCAGAAATCACCTGCTCAGAAATACCTGTTTTGTTAGCTATAGTATTAATTCCAGATTCTAATGTTGCTCCGACCGTGTCTTTAAAGGTTTTTACGTTCTGTAAGCCATCTTTAATGGTTGATAATGTTGAGGCTTGTGTTTTTAGAGAATTATTAACAGAAGACATATTCATATTAAGAAGCCTCCATAAACTCTTGAACTAATTCACCAGAGGAAAAAGCAGACGAAACGCGTTTAAGTAAACCTAAAACCATCACTAATTTTGTTTTTGTCACTTTGTCATTGTTTAAATAAAGTTTCTTATCATTAAAGTATAGAACTAATAAATGGCTTGTGTATTCATCGCTAAAGCGGATGGTTATAAATGTTAAAGAGGCCTCTAAAGAGAGCGAAGATTTTGTTGATTTAAAGAATAATTCAGTTTGATCAGTAACGTTATCTGTTTCAGAAAAAAGCGAATCTCTAAACGCAATTAAATTATCGATAATCATTTCCTCTGTTTCTTGGTCAATGGGTACAAGTTCAGAGAGATCTTTTTTTTCAACAGGAGGCGCAACTATTGGTTTTTGTGAGACGCGTCTATTGTTTTTTAAATCAGAAGCCATTTGAGTAAACAACAAATCAATAGTTTTTAAAGAATCATCAGGGTATGAAGGGTTCTTTTTTTTTATTTCATAAAGAATACGGTTTAGTACCGCTTTCTTTTTATTAGGATTTAAAAAAACATTTTTTATTTTTGTTACAGCCTCTTCATTTAACCCATTCAAAAGAGTTTGATATTGATCAACAAAATTATTTTTTAATTGCTCTCTGTCCGTATCTTGCTGTTTTAGACCACTTACATTTAAGACCTTCAGAGAATCTTCATCAAATGTATTCATATATTTTTATTCCCTATATATGCCATTTTTAAACATAGAAAGAAGCTAAAAACTAAGTTTTTATTAAAACCGTTGTGTGAAAGTCGTTAATGAAATAAATGAATAAAATTAACTATCGTTTTTGATATTAGAAACGAGAATATTAATAGTATTTTTTGTTTCAGGGTCTTTTTTAATTAATGAGCCAATTTTATCACAGGCATGAATAACGGTAGAGTGATCTCTATTTCCAAAACTTTCGCCAATTTTCGGCAGCGACATAGTTGTTAACTCACGACAAAGATACATGGAAATTTGTCGGGCAAATGCAACATCTTTTGTTCTAAGTTTTGAACGCAATTCGTTCATTGAAACATTTAAATAATCACACACTTTTTGTTGAATAGTAGCAATCGTAAGAGGCTTTTCTTGTTTAATTCCTACCAAATCACGAATAACAGTACTTGCAATATTAAGTGTAACTTCGGTATTTAACAAAGAAGCATAAGCAAATATTCTAGTTAAAGCACCTTCCATTTCACGGACATTTGTAGGGATCTGTGTTGCAATGAAATGTAAAATTTCATCTGATATTGAATAATTATTTAGTTCAGCTTTTTGTTGCAAAATCGCAATCCGCGTTTCAAGATCAGGAGCTTGAATATCGGCAATTAAACCCCATTCAAAACGTGTTCTTAATCGATCTTCTAGTGTTGGTATTTCTTTAGGAGGGCGGTCTGAGGATAAAATAATTTGTTTATTTAAACCATACAAATCGTTGAATGTATGAAAAAACTCTTCTTGGGTCTGTTCTTTTCCAGCTAAAAACTGAATATCATCTACCAACAAAACGTCAACCGTTCTATATTTTTTACGGAAATTATCAACAGAGCGATTTCGTATCGATTGGATTAATTCATTCGTAAATTTTTCACAAGAAACAATTTTTAATGTTAAATCAGGAAAAGTATCCTCGATTTTCTGGCCTATAGCATGTTGTAAATGTGTTTTCCCTAGCCCAACGGAACCATATATAAACAGCGGGTTGTATGCTTTAGCGGGCGCCTTTGAGACAGCTTCAGCAG
Organism: Rickettsiales bacterium; assembly: GCA_002690645.1. GTDB lineage: Bacteria > Margulisbacteria > Marinamargulisbacteria. The sequence continues at coordinate 28,245 of NZFK01000005.1, read as the reverse complement.
AAGCGTAAGCGAAGCGATTATTATGACCAACAATAAAACTATCAAAACTATATTTTGGATTAAATTGATTTTCTTTTTTTATATTTTTCTGTGGCTCAAATATTGATAATTGTTCTTCTTCATTATCATCTTGTTCGTTAATAATATATTCAAAGATTATTTCGAAACCGACATCTTCAACTTTATCCCGCAAAATTGGTTCACATTTATCCTTAATCCATTCCTTAGAAAAAGTATTTGGAACTTCTATTGAAAAAATATTATCAGTAAATGATACTGGCTTGGTTGAGGAAATTAATGTTTGATATCCTGCACCTGATAAATTTTCTTTTAGGCAATCTTTAATTTTACCCCACATCTCTTGCATAATTGTTGATAACTCCTTGCTAGAAAATTCATTGTTAACAAGTTATCCACAGTTTTTTTTGATAAACTTAATCAAACTTAAAATCAACAGGAAACTCATCTAATAAACTTAATTTATCACACTAATTACGATTTGAGAAATCTAAAAGAGCTTTGAAATGGTAAGTTATTAACAGTTTTATCCACAGGGGTGTGGATAACTTGTGGGCAACATCTTTTGATTAAGTTTAAGACGCGAGTTTAATTGACAAATCTGTCAAAAAATAACCCATTCATTGAAATTTTATAATGTTTTCAATGTTGTTTTAATAGCTTGTTGAATACTCATTGAGTCATCAAGCCGATCAGCCGCGCTATTGATAGATCTATTAACTTCTTCTTGCGTGTAGCCAAGCGCTTTTAAAGCAAGACTGAGATCATCTTTAAATGAAGCAGATAGGCTATCTTTTGAAGCAAAACCGTGTGCGCTAACACTTGAAAAAGAACCTACTTTATCTTTCAATTCTATAATTAATCGTTCAGCCATCTTTTTTCCGACACCAGAAATTTGTGTTAATTGAGGAATATTGTTTCCTACAATGGCAGCAGATATAGTGCCCGAGTCTAATTCTGACAACATCTTGAGGGCTACCTTTGGCCCAACCCCAGAAACAGACGTTAATAAACTAAAAAAGTCTTTATCTGCTAAGGTTAAAAAACCAAACAATGTCTGTTGGTCTTCCCGAACATGATGATAAGTAAAAACAGTGACATCATCACCAATTTTAGGCAAACTTTGTTTGAGCCGTTCTGGAATATAAATCTCATACCCTATGCCGTGAGTGAGTAAAACTAATTTGTCATCAAGTATATCATTTAACGAGCCACTTACAGAAAAGATCATATAAATAGTCTACCTCGAAAATAAAATTTTTTTAACTCTCTTTAATTAGTTGGAAATAATAAATGAAAAAAAAACATAAAAAATGTTTAAAAAAAAGAAAAAGAGGGTATGCATAATAAATGAGAGGGGGGTATCTAGGAAGGATTTTCCATGCTTTGCTAGTTTGATGCTTGTTTTACAATTATCGTTCATGAAGGTAGGCGTGAATTAATTATCAGGTTTGTAGATGTCAGTTGGGTGACTCCCCTTTTACTCTCATAAAATCCAAAGAATATATATTTTAAGTGTGGCGCTTTAGATTCTCAGTGTTATAATAATGCTATTATTCACTCAAGGAGAAAAGCATGAAAAAAATACTATTAAGTATGCTAATTTTAATAATGACATCGTTATCGTTAAATGCTGCTGTACAATATAGACTAGAAGATTTTTTAGATGATGAAGGAGGCGCAGGGGTAGGCTTTCTATCTATTGATAATAGACCATTTGTAAAGACGTCTTTATCGCCTAATTTTAAATTTAATTCGTTTATTCTGGGGCTTGATTTCAACTTATATATACCAACTGACGGAAACGATAGTATTCCAGATGGGTTAGACTGGGTTGTTTTTAGAAAAGTTGGTTATGACCATAAAAGCAAGTATGGTTTTGAATGGGGACGTTTAACAAATATGAGATTTGGTTATGGAATGGTAATGGATGATTATGATACGGGAGCTGGGGGCACTTCAGAATTTGATCAAAACAAAACGGGTTTATACACATATGCGACATTTCAAAATGTGAAAATTAAAGCGTTAATATCATATTTAAATACTCAAGCAGTTAGAGTTGAAGCGCCATTTGAAAATATAAAAATGTTTGGAGCACCCTTAACACTAGGAGCGACGTATGTAACAGATACAGATGGTGTATCAGATTCTGTAACAGGGGCAACACGATCTGCCGAAACAGTTTATGGTGCTGATGTTGGGCTGCCAATTTCTGAACAATTTACACCATACGCAGAAGCAGCAAATATTGAAAATAGAGGAAGCGGTTTTTCTGCTGGTTTCTTAGGAGCTGTTGGTGATTTGGACTATAAAGCTGAATACCGTTATTTAGAAGCAGGCTTTGTTCCAGGTTATTTCAGCCCTACATATGAAGCAACAAGTTTTAATTTTGATACGGATAGTTTACAAGAAGATGTTTCGGGTATTTTAGTATCAGCAAAAACAACCCAACTAAATGGTAATGTTTTAGCTGGGGCACAATATGAATTATATGACGAAGTGAATCGATTAACAGCCGCCGTTGGGTGGAAAAATGTATCGCCTCTGACAGGTGTAATTAATTATGCAAAAGAATTCAGTGCTGGCGACGATACATTAGGGACAGCCATAATGGATTTCTATTACGTAACGGGTAAATGGTACGATTTAGTTGGCCAATATAAATGGGTCTTTTTACCAAATGGAGAAACAGATGAATCTTATTCTGTAGGGATAAGAGTTGTACCCGAAGAATTATTCCCAGACTTTTTATAAAAAATAATTCGATTATTCATAATAACCCACGGTCTTTCGACTGTGGGTATTTTTTTTTTAACGGAATTAAAAAAAATCTTCTTAACAAGTCTTAAATTTGCTATAATATATCGGTTTGCATTTGGCAAAACGTAAATAAACAATAAAGGAAACGATATGTCAGTTAGAGTAATAGTAGGTTCACAATGGGGAGATGAAGGAAAGGGAAAAATAACCGATATCTTAGCAGAAGAATGCGATTTAGTAGTTCGTTATCAAGGTGGAAATAATGCNGGNCATACGGTTGTAGTAGGGGAAAGCGTATTNAAATTACATTTAATTCCATCAGGAATTNTNTATGATAATTGTACATGTGTAATCGCAAATGGNGTTGTTATTGATCCAGCTGTTTTGTTTGAAGAGATTGATAAATTAAAAACACAAGGNATNGAAGTTACGCCGGAGCGATTAAAAATATCATCCATTGCAAATGTAATTTTACCATTCCATAAAATGTTAGATGGTCAGCAAGANGCGAAGCGTCATGAAGAAAAAATAGGAACAACAGGAAAAGGAATAGGCCCNGCTTACACAGACAAAATCTCAAGAACAGGAATAAGAATTCAAGATTTGTTAACAAAAGAAAAAATAANAAANANAATTGATAAACGACANTGGCAAAATGTGTTTAATAATGGNAATTTAAATATTGATCAAGTTGTCGATGAATATTACGAGTTTGGTCAAAAATTAAAGCCTTTTATGATCGACTCATCACTTTACATAAANCGTGCCATAGATGCAGATAAAAATGTAATTATGGAAGGAGCTCAAGGAACACTTCTAGACGTGGATCATGGAACATATCCATTTGTGACATCATCAAACCCAATATCAGGCGGAGCCTGTATTGGAGCAGGTATNGGCCCACATAAAATTAACAAGGTCATTGGTGTAACAAAGGCATATTTAACACGTGTAGGAGAAGGCCCATTTACAACAGAGTTAACAGATGAAACAGGCGAATTTCTTAGAGATAGAGGTGGCGAATTTGGAACAACAACAGGCCGAGCACGCCGTTGTGGTTGGTTGGATCTTGTAGTATTAAAGTATGCTGTTCGAGTAAATGGTATTACTGAAATATGCTTTACGAAACTAGATGTATTAGATGGTTTAAAAACAATTAAAGTCTGTACCGCTTACAAAGCCAAATCAGGAGAAATTTTAGAAGAGTATCCGTTAGACCTTGATGTATATTCTGAATGTGAGCCTATTTATGAAGAATTGCCAGGCTGGGATGATGATATCTCACAGATGACAAGCTATAAAGAATTGCCAAGTAACGCAAAAAAATATTGTGAATTTGTGTCTGCGCAAATAGGTGTAAAAATAAAGCTTATTTCAGTAGGTACAAGAAGGCGCCAAACAATAAATTTATTAGAAGTTTAAATTAGCGATAAAAATTATTCAAAATAAGATCAATTTCTTCATTTTTGATAAAAATATCCGGGTCTGTAAAACGAACATCAGGAGTGCTTTCAAGATCTTGAGAGCGATGATCTATTGCAAGCACGTCTATAAAATCAGTTGAGGAAATAGAAAATAAACAATTCTCAGAGTCAAGTTGATCTAGACCAACAGGCGAATGAGAGAAACATTTAAGGTATTTTTGTGGAGTGTCATCGTAATATTCCATTAAAAACGACTTTATATTTTGTTTAAAAAGAGACCCTTCATATTCTAACCCAATCAATTGTCGAAAAAAATCATCTAAATTTTGAGCAGCCAAAGGTTTTTTTGATAAGCGAGCATGTTTCAACAAAGAGGTTATTTTTCTTTTAGACCGAGGGCAAGGGACGGGCGATGATGAAGTTGAATGAATAGAGTGAAGCGTCATAAAGCACCTTGAAAATTTAATTACCATGCCTAATATAGACGAAGTAAAGTGAGATTGTCAAAAAAGAAGACCAATACATGTTACTATAAAAAAATGATGATTAGAAAGCACATGGTAATAATCTGTAGTTTACTTTTTTTATTAGTTTTATCTAGTCATGCTGAAACAAATAAAGTAATTGTTACAGCAACGCGAGAAAATAACACGTTAAGCGAAACCGCCTTATCAATAAGTTCTATCAGCGAAACACAATTAAAAAGTGGAAAACCAATGCTTTCTTTAGGAGAAACATTAAATCAAGTTCCTGGAATATTTAGTCAAAACCAATATAACTATGCCCAAGATTTACGAGTATCAATTCGTGGATTTGGAGCACGATCAGCATGGGGGATTCGTGGAATTAAAATCATTGTTGATGGGATTCCCTTTACGTATATTGATGGTCAAAGTCAAATAGATCAACTTGCAGTTGAAGATATAAGTAAAATTGAAATCATTCGCGGGCCAATGTCAGCATTATATGGAAATGCAGCGGGAGGCACAATTATGATCACGACAAAAGATAAAGAAAAAAATAAATTAGAGATCAATTCAATTATAGGTCCCTGGGGGTTAAGTAAAATTACGCAAAAAGCAGCAGGAAATCTAGACAGCATTACATATTTATTGAATATGTCATATTTATCACAAGAAGGCTGGAGAGAACATAGTGAAATTAAACAAACCAGTTTCAATGGGAAAATGAAAATGAGGTTAAAAGATCATTCCACTTTATTAATTATGTTAAATGGAATCGATTCACCATTTGCTTATGATCCCGGAGGATTAACACGTGAAGATGCAGAAACACAGCCAAGAAGGGCGTGGACATCAAATATATCTTACGACACGGGCGAACAGGTGAAAGAGCAACGACTGAGCGCTTTATACACAAGACAATTTAGTAGATTTGACATTGAATCAAGCCTTTATACTTTGGGACGTCAATTTGAAAATGCAATACCAGCTAGAGTAGTTAAGTTTGATCGTATTGTTCGAGGGGGCTACTTAAATATGATCTTGCCATTAAGCTTTAAGAAGGTTAATCATTTTATTGTTTCTGGGGTTGAAATAGCAGCCCAAGAAGATGCTAGGGAAAATTATAATAACAGTAATGGACAAGCAGGTAACACACTATTATTAAATCAAAATGAAAAACTACAAAGCATAGGTCTTTATTCTCAAGATCAAATATCGTTCAATAAGATGAATATTATTCTAGGATCACGCTACGATCGATTAGGCTATCGAATTACTGATTATGACAACACCGATGGAGACCAATCAGGCAAAACCAACTTCGATCAATTAACCAATCGATTTGGGGTATCGTATAAATTTAAAAAAAGTATTATTCCATATACAGCAGTATCACAGTCGTTTGAAACGCCTTCTTTAACAGAGATTGTAAATAGAGCCGATGGAAATGATGGAATTAACACGGCATTAAAGCCTCAATATGCAACAAATTACGAAATAGGAGTGAAAGGTAATAACAAGAGACTTCGATATGATTTAGCATTATTTAAAGTGAACCTTAAAAACGAACTTATTAAACAAACAGAAGGAACGGATAACGGTGCTGAGCTAGATTACTATGTAAATTCAGGCCATTCAGAAAGAATAGGACTTGAATATTCTTCTCAATTTAATGCAACAAAGCATTTTTTTTTAAATGTAACGGCATCCTACATAAAAGCAACATTCACACATTTTTCGCATGAAGGAGAACTATTTTCAGGTAATTATATTCCAGGCATTCCAAAACTGACTATTGGGGTTGAACTTATTGCAGAGCATAACACCGGCTTATTTTTGAGTCTCGATTATAACCAAGCCAATAATATTTATTTAGATAATGCAAATGACCACAATGTAAATGAGATGAATATAAGTAATTTAAGATTAGGGTATAAAATAAACCAAAAAAAAATAAATGGTACGTGTTTTGTTGGCATAAGAAATCTAACCAATGAAACATATTTTGATAATTTAAGGATTAATGCGTTTGGAAATCGATTTTATGAAGTTAGTCCAGCAAGAAATCTTTATGCAGGTTTAAATATAACAAGAACATTTTAAAAAAGAGGCAGTACAAATAACCACCTCTTTAATAAGTATACAAATGTATCAATTAATAGCTAAAAACTTAATTATTATGAAACAACACAACACGGCGTGTCAGATTTTACAACAACATCCTGCGCCGAAGCAGCTGTAGTCGCACTTTGCCCCGAATTAGCTCCAGCATTTTCTTTAGCTGTGGCATAAATAAAATGTGTTGCACCAAATGGATTTTCAGAGGCCGTTAGCAAATCTGAAGTAGTATGATCAATTTTTACTTCTTCAGTTACAGGTGTGTAACACGTATTTTTTGAACATCCATTTTGTGGAGACCCAGGTTTAATTTTTACTTGTTCAATAACAGGTTTGACACAGGTGCTTTTTGAACATCCATTTTGTGGAGACCCAGGTTTACTTTTTACTTCTTTAATTACAGGTGTGTCACACGTGTTTTTTGAACATCCATTTTGTTGAGACACAGTTTTTTTTAGATTCGGCATTTCAAAAGTATTAGAACAAGTACTCATATCGCAACGTATATCCTTAGAATAGTTGGAAGAATATGGACCAGTTAAATTCTGTAAACTATCTGAAGGTTTTTTTTGGCTGCTACTTTTAGGGATTACATGGGGGTTTAAAAGTACAGCACTTTGAGAAACTGGTGATTTATACATTTTTTACTCCTTTTTATTATTACTATATAGTGATCGTTTTCAAAACAAAAAATATTACACACAAAAAAATTTTGCATTACACTATAAACTAATGTTAAAAAAATTAACAGCAAATATACCTGGACAATCAATACGGCAAAGAAATATAAGTAGTGATTTAATCGCTAAACAGTTGGGTAAGGCAACTGACTCAACACGTCCAAGCAAAGAGCTCCAGCAAACAGTAAAAGACCTTCGTGTAATATTGCCTAGCGCGTTAAATCATTTTAAAGGGACAGGCTATGATGAAAAAAACGATGTTGTATTTCATGTTCAAAATAAGTACTTAAACGACATTACGCTTGAAAAAGATTATAAAGGAAAGACGTATTACGTGTCGCTATATTTTAATAATACGGCTGAAGGTATTGCGATATATAAGCAATTGAGTAGAGCGCTCAATGGCGGTGACGAAATGATTAAATGTGTTTACGAGCCATTTTTTGGCCGCAGTAAGATAGCGGTAGAGATAGATAAACCAATTGAAATAAATGGGAGTTTGCACGTAAGAGCCAAAGATAAGCTAGCAAATAATAAGCTGTCTAAGACAATAAACCCCTTAAAATTATTACCAGATTAAGTAAAACATTAAGCTACAAATGAACTCTTATTTTGTTTAAAGAAACAAGATGCTAAACTTTTATTATGATAACAGTAACGACACCATCTATTTTATTTCCTGCAATTTCGTTATTGTTGTTAGCCTATACCAATCGTTTTCTTGCGCTATCTCAACTTATTCGATCGCTACATCGCGATTATAAAGACCATCCTGGAATCAACACGCTCGAGCAAATTAAACATATTCGCTTTAGAGTCTTCTTAGTGCGATTGATGCAAGCCATGGGGGTATTATCAATATTAATGTGTACAATTAGTATTTTGGCTTTAATCTTTGATGCGCAAATTATAGGACTCGTCTTTTTTATACTCAGCTTACTTTTATTCTTAATATCAATTATTAGTTCATTAATTGAGATTTTAATGTCGAGTCGGGCATTAAATATTTTATTATCTGATATTGAAGAAGAGTTATAAAAGTAGAAAATTATGCAATATAAACGTAGTTAATTATGAACTTAACCCATGCGATAAAGAAACGCTATTTGGCACCATTAATTTTGGTTTCCGCTAATATATTTTTTACTGGNAGCTTTAGTTTAGTNAAATTTTTNAGTTTAGANTTACCCATTTATACGATTATGCTTTGCAGNTTTTTGGCAGGCCCAGTATATTTAGGACCTTATTTTTTAGTTACAAAAAAGCCAATTAAAATAACAAATTGGCCATGCATGTGGATGCGTATCATGTTTGGTCTTTTGGCAATGACATGTTTATTTTTAGCTTTTAAATATGGTCAACTTGCAAAAAGTGTTCTTATTTTTGAACTATCTGTTATTTGGACCTTATTNTATGGTTGGTGGCGCTATGGAAATGTCCCTCACCAATATTCATTAATGGCNATTCCATTAGCTTTTATTGGGGTTGTGGCTGTGTTACAACCCATGGGNATATTTCAATTTCAAATTGGAGATGTATTTGCATTCTTAGGGTCAATTTTTAACGCGGGCGTCTATGTAACGGTGAAAAATCTTCGCCAAGACCATTCTACCGAATCAATTGTATTTATCAGTTACGTCATATTAGCGGTTCTGGTTTTGGTACCGAACCTTACATCTATACCCNCAATAACAGGATCAACGCTAATAGCTTTAGTTATAATGTGCACTATTGGATTTTTAGGCCAAATGGGCATGGTGTTAGGGTTCAAATTTGCAACAGCAGGAATAAGTTCTTTGTTTATGTTAAGTATTATCCCGTTAACCGCAGTAAGTGGTNTAATCATATTTAATGAAGTATTAAATAGTTTGGCTTGGGTNGGAATTATATTGGTTATTTTATCATTAGCAATTGTTGCGCGATGGCAATAGAGCNAGGCTGTTAAATCNTAATTAAGGTGTGTTTTTTTTTGCTTTGANAACGAGATCTTTGTAAGAATTTTTTAAGGCCAGAATAATATCATTTTTTTGTGCAGTTAAGTCGGCCAAGACGGTAGGCGTAAAGATATAAGCACCTTTAGAGTGTATAGTAATTTTTTCTAAATCTGTTAATAAATTAAGTTCTTTTCTCTGGACAAGATCACGAAACTTTTCGATTGATTTAATAATGAGGGCTAAATCGTCGCAATGGTTCAAGATAGTTACAGCTAACTTTTTATAGGGCTCATCTTCAATGTAAGACACGGTTCGTTTTAAAGAAGTGATAAATTGACGAATATCAATATAACCAGGGTCGTCAAGTGAAAAAAGNGAAAGTGTCGATGGTGATTGAGGTGGAGATATAGGCTTGGACGTAAGCTTTGGTTGAGGACTAGATATTGAAGAATTAAACTGTACCATATAAACCTCTAAATCAATTTTATTCAATAAATGGANATCTATAAGTAAAACATATNCANTCTAGAGACAAAATCTTTAATTTAAACTAAAAAAAAGGTAAAATACTCGCACTATGACAAACTTTATTGAAAAGCTTGAAGATATAATCAAAGATAGAAAACAAAATCCATCTGCAGAATCGTATACGTCGCGATTAATCGCTGGCGGTATCGATCGTGTATTGAAAAAGATTGGCGAAGAAGCGGGAGAGCTTATTATAGCAACCAAAAATCATGATAAAACAGAAATTAAAAATGAAGCAGCCGATCTAATTTTTCACTTATTAATTGTTTTACAAGAAGAGGGATTAAGCCTCAAGGATGTATCTACTGTTTTAGAGCAGCGCCATAAAAAATGAAACCTAAATTTAGTCTAAAGTCTCTNGGCTGTGCCCGCAGTCTNGTTGATTCTGAACAAATGATCGATCAATTAAATCAAGTTGGATTTGAAATGGTTCCNGAAGGAAGTGCAGAAACCATTCGAGTATTAAACACCTGTTCATTTATTCAAGCTGCCATTGATGAAACAGAAGCCAATATANATCATTTAATTAATGAAAAAAAAGCAGGAACATTAAAGCATATTGTGGTTGCTGGCTGTTATCCGAGTCGTTATAAACGTCATATCTTAGAAGAAAAGTATCCTGAAGTTGATTTATGGTTTAGTACAAAAGAAGAACATTTTTTACAGGCAAAGCTTTCAGAACTAGTTTTCNAAAAACAGTTTCAGCCCAATATTCAACGCACTTATTTAAAGCTTACGCCTAACCATTACTCGTATTTAAAAATTTCTGAAGGATGTAATAATTGGTGCTCATTTTGCACTATTCCTAAAATTAGGGGCGTGCATACATCAAAGCCAATCGAAAAAGTAATTGAAGAAGCAAAGTTACAAATTGCCATGGGCGCAAAAGAGTTGGTCTTAATAGCTGAAGACACAACCTGCTGGGGTGAGGACCTTTATGGCAAAGCATCTTTTCCAGTTCTNTTAAAAGAATTAGAAAAGTTAGATGTGATGTGGATTCGGGTTATGTATGTATTTCCAGCACGAGTTGATGACGACTTTATTGCAACAATTAAAAACAGCAAAAAAATTATTAANTATATTGATATGCCAATTCAGCATGTCAATTCAGAGCTCCTTGAAGCGATGAACCGAAAACATGACAAGGCATTTTTAACCGGCATTATCAAAGATATGTNCAAAGAGATTCCCAATTTAGCCCTAAGAACAACCTTTATTACAGGCTTCCCAGGAGAAACCGAAGAGATGGTTGATGAAGTTTGTAACTTTATGGAGACCTTTCCTTTTGCACANTTAGGGTGTTTTACGTATTCACAAGAACGCGAAACACGTTCTGCACGCATGGCAGATCCTGTTGATTTAAATACAGCACAAGCAAGATTAGATAAGATCATGCGAACACAATACGATATTTTACAAACAACTATGCCNCCATTAATTGGNAAAACATATNACTCTGTGTATGAAGGTAACAAAATTTGTAGATCATACATGCATGCGCCAGAAGTTGATAGCTATATTGTTTTAGATCACGAACCTCATTTAGCGGAAGGGNCAGAATGTAAAGTCCAATTAACAGGTATATCAGGTTACGACTTTACGGGNAAAGTAATTGGATAATGTNTAAAGTTTTAGCTNTTAAAAACAATAGNAACANGCCCTCGCATTACAAAATTAGTCCTTATTTTATAGTTAAAGTATTAATTTACATCCTTGATTTAATATTAAATCTATTGAATCAAANGCAACTTACAGAACAGAATCAAATTCAAAANGATACGTATTCCTTAATGGAAAGGGGAGAATCAATTATTGAAGAACAGCCACAATATCCCGCAGAACTAATGCCCTACATTNAAAAAATTCAAAATGAACCTGAAGTAATGGCAACATCTCATAAAGACGCNATCTATTTTTGTAAAGCAATGGNAGAATTGAAACCGGAGCTCAAAAACATTATAAATTTAATTTTAAAAGAAAAGCCACCAAGAACAAGAACAAGAACAGACCAAACAAATAACGCGACAGGNGAACAAACANATTCTCAGGAACATGAAAAGCTAGAAGACAAATATGCNATTAAGTTCTATTACATGCCACGTGATTTTAAAGAACTTAAAATAAAAAACCCAAAAGCGGCTTATGANCAAGGGTTTTGTGACGATTTTAATATTTTATTTTCTAATTTAGTTAAAAATGATGTAGTTAATTTTTTAAAACATTTTTATCTTATCGATTATCATTCAGATATTGAAAANCCGACTGTTGTAAAGATTTTAGACCGGTTATANGAAAATGAAAAAAAATCACAGATTCAAAAAGCCCTTTTAGATTTTTATAGTGATGAATACCAAAATAAAAGAAATCATATACACCAATCATGGGGACAAGCATTATTAGTTAAATGTTGGCAGCTTGAAAATGAATTTCCAAAAACAACTAAAATAAATCACAGTTTAAGTAAATCAGTTGGAAACATTGTAAGTAAAGCAGGTCTTAAACCCATCAACAAACCAACCAATAATAATTCCAAAAGTTGGCCATTTCTAAATAATCAACGTTAAAGCAAGCGGGTTATACAATCTGGAACCAAATACCTCAGTTTGCTATACTACAGCACATGAGTTTATCAAAAGAAGATCTAGACCGAGTCGTCAAACTGGCACACATCACAATTAGGCCTGAAAAAGAAGCTATGTATTTATCTCAATTGCAAGATATTTTAAATCANATGGATGAACTTGAAAAACTTGATTTAACAGANATTGAACCCTCTTCTTATGCCATTGAACAAGCACAATATTTACGCCCAGATGAAGTTAAAAAATTCGAAGACTTNAAATTAGCACAAAATGCACCTAAATGGCAGGATGATAGCTTTAATGTNCCACAAATATTGAAACGATGAACGAAAAANTAACGGCTTTAGANTTAGCAAAAAAATGCCATAATAGAGAGTTAAAAGTTGTTGATTTAGTTCAAGCTAGTTTCGACAAGATTTCTGAAACTGATGACACGATCAAAGCNTATACATCATTACAACAAGAAAAAGCATTAGAANAAGCAGCGAAAGTTGATGAAAAATTAGATAATGGAAATATTGCGTCACCCTTAGCAGGNATTCCAATTGGGATTAAAGATAATATNTGCATCCGTGATACTAAAACGACATGCTCATCAAAAATGCTAGAAAACTTTGTTTCCCCCTATACAGCAACGTCAGTTGAAAAGTTATTAGCAGCAGATTTAATACCCGTCGGGAAATTAAATNTGGATGAATTTGCAATGGGGTCATCAACTGAAAACTCAGCTTTTTTTACAACCAGAAANCCACATAATACCGATTATGTGCCAGGAGGCTCATCGGGTGGATCCGCAGCAACAGTTGCTGCAAATCAAGTGCCNTTATCGATTGGGTCCGATACTGGCGGGTCAATTCGTCAACCAGCTGCTTTTTGTGGTGTTGTTGGCATGAANCCCACATATGGTCGAATTTCACGTTATGGCTTGGTTGCCTTCGCATCATCTTTAGATCAAATCGGCCCATTTTCACAAACAGTTAAAGAAACGGCAGAGTTATTGAATATTTTGTGTGGGCACGATCCAAACGATGCAACATCATTAACAATACAGACTCCTGACTTTGCTAAAAGCTGTGTAGCTGATGTAAAAGGGTTAAAAATTGCAGTGCCCGAAGAATTGTTTGGAGATGCAATTGACGATGATGTGAAACAAGCTGTTCAAGTTGCACTTGATAAATATGTAAANGCAGGAGCCAAATATGAGATGGTATCAATGACATCATTTAATGCGGCACTAGCAAGTTATTATATTATTGCCCCAGCAGAAGCCTCTGCTAATTTAGCCCGTTTTGATGGTGTTCGCTACACATATCGAAACGAAGATGCTGAAACTTTAAAAGAAATGATGACAAAAACACGTGGAGATGCTTTTGGAGAAGAAGTAAAACGCCGAATTATATTGGGCACGTTTGCATTAAGTTCAGGCTATTATGATGCTTATTATTTAAAAGCACAAAAAGCACGCACTGTAATCAANAACGATTTTAAACGCGTTTTTAACAATTTTGATGTTGTTTTATCCCCGACAACACCAACGACAGCATTTAAAGTGGGAGAAGTATCCGACCCTTTAAAAATGTATTTAAATGATATTGCGACGATTCCAGCCAACATGGCAGGGTTGCCAGCGATATCAATCCCCTGTGGTGAATCCAATGGCTTGCCGATAGGTTTACAATTGGTTGGTGATGTATTAGATGAGGAAACTATTCTAAGAGCAGCATTTACCTTTGAGCAGCTTAAGTAAAATAGTCACCCTTTATAAATTTATTAATAAAGCGGTTTTTAGATTCCTCATAGTTTACATCTTGAAATAATTCTAAATCTAAAAAATGCTCTCCAAAATGTGGAAGAGGCTCATTTGGAAATGTATATTGTAAAAAGCTGCAAAGCAACATAAGTGAATTATGGGCAGCTCCACGTGAGACCTGAAAAGAAAAATAGGTATTAATATAAAGGTCAGCAATTAAGAGAAGTTTTAANGGCNTATATTCGTTTTTTTGATCATCAGAGTCGGGATTAAGCCAATCTATTACAATATTTAAGGAGTNGTCNGTCTGTAAAAAGTCTTTAGATGGATAAACCATTAAAAGAGGTAAATTATCCTTCATTATTACAGAAAACACTTTATTGTNTNAATCNGGACTAAACTTTTTAGCTAAATCACGAAATTTATCATGATAGTTATAATATTCATCCCATGTAATAGCTGTATTGATCGTAACAGGGATATCTATTGAGGAGTCGTGACAATCTATAAAATCTAAATAACGTTCATCATCTAAATTTTTAGCGAGCTCCATTCTATCTAAACATAAGCTTAGCATAAGCAATTCATGTTTATTATTATGTTTATTTACAAGTAAAGATAAGTTGTCTAACGACTTAACATAAGATTCAGATTTTTTGTTAACGTTATCTAGTGTTAAGTGTTTGATACGAGTAATAATATTCAATTTAATTTCAGAAGNTTTTTTTGTAATAAGNNTTGTAGTTTTATTAATAATTTTTTGGCTCTCTTTCCAAAAATCTTCTTGTCGACGTTCTTGTTTACCAAAACGACCAAGATTATAAGACTCAGCAGAAATTAAGCATGAAGAAACGTCTTCTGAAGAGAGGCGANCAACAAAATCATGCANTGCGCTGCTTGGGGTTAAATTAGAAAAAACGGATAAAGACATAATTTAGTATTTCCCCTTAAGGTTTTTAAAGTTATCGTATATTATCAAGCTTATATTACATTAAAAATCAAAAATAACCGTAAAAAAGTATTGATAAAACAAAAACCTAAAGATAGTTTAGTAGGTATAAAGTTAAATTAGTTTGAAATTATTTCNNAAAACCTTTGGACAACTTAATATATAAAACAGAAAAAATAAGGAAATTCACTTNATGAATATCAAGACAACTNCAGGTTGGGAAGAGTTTCATTATGACAATAGNCAATTTAAACCTATTGACCCAACCGACTCAGAGTCAAATTCGGATAATGATTCTATCAAAACGAGTCTAGCAATGCATGATGTAGGCGAGATACTAGCACTAAGNAAACCTATTAAAACCCTTTCGAGTAANTTTGGTATATATAATAAAGGGACAACATGTTTTATGAATGCTAGCATCCAAGCATGTCGGATGTATGAATTTGGAGATTTTGGTAATTTTGAGCATTATTTAAGAGAATATTTTAATGAATCTGAAGAGATNAATACGATAATGTTAGGCGAAGATAGTATTCCTCTTATGAAGAATTTTAATAATTATAGAAAACAAACTCGTGAACATTGGCTCAAATTATTTGACTTTGAAACNGGGNCCCATAAAAGAGCCGANCATTTAGNCCAAATAGAAAAAAAGTATTATGAAAACCTTAATACAGAGGACGCCCATACAATAAAGCAAAATTTGCGTGGTTTTACTGGACAAGGAGATCCAACAGAATTTTTATTAAAAATGATCCTAGAGCCATGGTTTCCCGATATGACATCTCAAGATGTTTTAAATAAGTTAGCCTTAAAAAATGAAAAAGGTGAATACTGTTACTATGATGACCAACAAGACAATGAAGCACCCTCGCAACTTAAATTAGATGTGAACAAAGTCTTAAAACTTGGGTTTTATGTTCGAAATTCTAAAACATTTGCCATCGGGCAGGAAACAACGTTAATTTCAGAAAGAGATGAAATTCTACCACCGTTTTTGTTTACTGAATCAGATAAATCTCCAATAGCAAAAATAGAAGAAGAATTAACGGATTCAAATTGGTTAAACATAGAAGGTCTTGGACTAAAAAACATTAAAGCACAAAAAACATACGTAACGGTTACAGGGCCTAAGCAATTAAGTTATTCAAATCGTTTGGTTCAACAATCGGGTCAGCAAGATTTAAAATACATTCCACAAATTGATAACATTAAAGCTGTTATTTTGCATAAAGGGATATCTGAAATAGGTCAAACAGGAGGCCATTATATTTGTTTGGTAAGAAATAATATTGAACAAGACGAATTTTTAAAATGTGATGACGAAGAAGTAACTGAAATTTGTTCAAGAGAGGCAGAGCATATACTATCAAAAAGAAAACCATTATTATTTGTTGAACTAAGCGAAGCAGATAAAGTTGTGCGTCAGGAATATAAAAAGCAACTTGAGCAAGATATCGTAACACTATTTAGACCTCAGCCACTTTTTCAAGAACCAGTGGATATAGCAGTTAAAATTAGTAAGTTATTAGAAAGTGCATCTAAAGGCGCTTCTCAAGATCAATATTATTTAGGAGAAATTCTTTGTGAGGATCAAACATTTGGTGATATAAATGCTGGTATTGAATGGTTAAGAAAAAGTGCCATGCAAGGCAATCGTCATGCTAATCTTTATTTACATCGTCTAGGAGCAAATGTTGAAACCCCTAAAATCAGTCAAAGTATGCAAAAAAACATATCACAATTGGAAAATAAATTTGATCAACTCATAGAGACGTATAATGAGTCAAATGATAAACATAATGCAAGCCATATTTTAAATAGTTGTTCTATAGCTATGGATTTATTTTTATTAGGAAATATAAAAGCATATACTAAACTAAAATTACTCATAAAAACCAATGATCATTGGGTTGATAGTCTGATAAAAAAGTTTAAGCATAAAAAAGTAAATGGTTTTGAATTAATAAAATACAGTGCACTAATAGCTGGGTTGGCACAAACTAAACATAGTGAACAATCCGATGAAGCACTAAAGTTTTTGGAGATAGAAAGCATAAATCATTCTGACTCCCAAATATTATTGCTCCAAACATATCTTGAAAGAAATAACATAAAAAAAGCCAAAGAGTACGCTGATAAGATTCTACATAATAGCGACATTACAGAAGAACAAAAAAAGATGATTCAAGAGCAACTATCAGAAAAAGTGAACGATTAACGAATCCTTATGGCGGCTACATCATCTTTCCCATTCATTAAATTGAGTGTAAAATAGCACTCATGGTAACAATCACAAAAGACACTATATTCGAAGTTGTTATTGGAATAGAGGTTCACGCACAGTTGAAAACGAAAACAAAGTTATTTGGCGCATCCTCTACCCAGTTCGGCGATAAGCCTAATTCTAATGTAGATCCAGTATGCCTAGGTTTACCAGGGGCGTTGCCCGTCTTAAATAAAGAATCCACAAAAATGGCTGTGTTGGCTGGGCTCGCATTAAATTGCGAGATCAGGCAAACATCTGTTTTTTCACGTAAAAATTATTTTTACCCAGATTTACCTAAAGGGTACCAAATTTCGCAATTTGACAAACCTATTTGCGAACATGGGCATTTAGATATTCAAGTAGAGGGCGTAGAAAAACGAATTGGAATTACCCGTATTCACATGGAAGAAGATGCGGGTAAGCTAAACCATCAAGGTGCGGATTCAATCGAAGGCGCTACTCATAGTTTAGTTGATTTAAACCGTGCAGGAACTCCGTTAATCGAAATCGTATCCGAACCAGATATTCGTTCATCAGCTGAAGCAAAAGCCTATGTCGAGGCGTTAAAAACCATTGTTCAGCATATTGGTGTTTGCGATGGCAACATGGAAGAAGGCTCATTACGTGCCGATGCCAATGTGTCTATTCGCCCAGTGGGCCAAAAAGAGTTTGGTACACGTACAGAAATTAAAAACCTTAACTCGTTCAGAAGTTTAGAACGTGCTATAAATGTTGAAGTAAAACGTCAAAAAGAAGTTATTTTAGCTGGTGGAAAAATTGTTCAAGAAACCCGAAATTACGATGACAATTCACAAACAACCACATCATTACGTGGTAAAGAAGAAGCCCATGATTACCGCTATTTTCCTGAACCTGATTTACCCCCATTAATTATTTCAGATGAGCAATTAGCTGAATACAAAGCACTTCTTCCAGAGCTTCCAGAGCAAAAAAAGAGCCGTTATATTAATGATTATCAACTGAGCAAGCATGATGTTAAAGTCTTTATTCAAGATATATCTACCGATCTTTTTTTTAATCATGTATTAGCGGAGGTAAAAAAAGCAACAGCGAAAGATGTCGCAAAATGGGTTGTGGGTGATCTTAGCGCCGCGTTAAAAGACAGTCAGTCCAATTTTGAGGCGACAACATTACAGCCACAACGTTTTGCAGAATTAATGGATTTAATAGCAGCAGGAACCATTTCTGGAAAGATGGGAAAGCAAGTCTTAGACGAATTATTAAAATCAGACAAGACAGCTCAGGCCATTGTTGATGGACTAGGTGGAGGACAGATTTCTGATGAGTCAGCGCTAGAGGATGTTGTTATAAATATTTTGAAATCAAACATGGATGTTGTTGAAAAAATTAAAGCAGGCAAAACACAATCCGCTAATTTTTTAATGGGACAGGTTATGAAAGAAACCAAGGGCCGTGCAAAGCCTGATACAGTTCGTGAACTTATCTTAAAACTTGTAACAACTATATAAGCTATATCATGCTAGACAAAAACATTGGTCAGGTCGTACAGGCTTTTCATTCAGATAATAGCCCGCATTTTTGTTGTATATTGCATTTAGAGTCGCTTGAGCAATACCTTGCAGACTGTTATGCCGTTTTAAATGAAGAAGAAAAGGCTCGTGCAGATCGTTATATTGTTGAGCCTCCACGTATTCAATTTAGTATAACACGTGCTTGTTTACGCTTAATAATGGGNAANTTACTAAAGAAAGCACCTACTGATTTNATCTTTGAAACAAACGATTGGGGAAAGTTATTTTTACCTGAGTCAGATCTTAATTTTAACGTGTCGCATACCAAAGAAAAGGCNATTATTTTGATATCTCCTAATCAGTATGTTGGTATTGATATAGAGCGGATCCANCCTGAATTTGCAGCCAAAAACATAGCTAATCGCTTTTTTTCTGACGCTGAAAAAGAATGGTTANCNCAATTTCAAAGTAATGAATTAGCAGAACAGTTTTTTAATATTTGGTGCGGAAAAGAAGCCGTTTCAAAGGCCATTGGTTTAGGCATGACACTACCGTTAAAAGAGTATGATGTAATCCCAAAAGCAAANACCATCAAGATTGAGATACCACCTAATAAATTGTTAAATAAAGCGTCTTCGTGGTCGTTAACATTTAATACACTAGATAATCTGTACGCATATGCCTGGAGCTTAGGTGATCAAGCAGACAAGGTTTTTATGGGCCAGCTTTACTAAAAAACATCAGTCATAAAGTTCGCTTTGTAAATTGTTAAGTGTAAATCAATCTTAACATTGATATTTTGAGAGATAGGATTGAATTTTAAATAGTGCTGTTTGATGCTTATTTACAGCAGAAAAGCCTATCCGGCGAGACTCTAAAATACCTAAAATAGAAATATCTTTAACTTGTGTTTTTAAATAATTAATTAAAGCAAGTTTCATTTTATTGAGCTGAGAAATAGAGTAATTTCTTTTAATATCAAAATCAAAAGAATGTGTTGTAAAGATATTATGATACATGTAATCAGATAAGTTTCCTCTAAAATTAATAGGTTTAAACTTATCAAGAAAGTCTATAAAGTATTCATCTTTTTCATTGTAATCACATAAATTATATGCAACACGAACGTCTTTTAGGCTGCCTAATTCAAGTAATTCTTTTAAAGGTAGTGTTAAAAACATGTTTGAGTCTGCATACAAAAACGTTAAGTTTTCTAGCTTTCCAATATTATTTGATAAATGGGTCAAGTTGTTTCTAGAAATGTCTAAATGTTTTAAGTTTGATAACGACCATAAGCTTTCTGGCAAAGTATTCAATTGATTTTGAGATAAAACTAACATTTCTAAATGGGGTAGGTGTTTGAACACATCAGGAAGAGTGGTTAGGGATGTATCCTCAATAAAAAGCTGTGTTAAGTTAGAGTTACAGGCTTCAGTTAAACTCAGGCTAGCATCAATTGAAGCTGTGTTTCTACTATAAATAAGCCATTCTTTTATTGTAGCTATGAATGAGTTTTTTAAAAATTCAACAGCATTTTTACCAGATCCAGCAGGGGTTTTCATTATATTTCCGGTTTAAAAATAACGTTGTTCAATGACAGTGAATCAAGTGTTTTTTGGGCAAATTCCATTTCTGGACTAATATATAATAATTCTAAATTTTTAAAGTTATTTAAAAAAGCAAAGTTGTTAATAGGATTATTTTCGATTGATAATGATTTAAGGTGTGATACGTTATGTTCAAAATCAATATCAGAACCATTAATAACACCTTCACAGCCCAATTGAAATAAAAGAACAAGCACAATCAAAAAATAAGAAAGTAATTTATATAATTTTTTTAAATACATAATAGTTATAATTTTTAAATAAATTAGATCTAAATTTAATTAGATTTAAAATATTATCGTTAGTTATTAAAGAAAAATTACAATGAATTATATTTTGGTTAAGTGAATACGCTCAATCCATCCGTTGAAACCATTATCAAGCTCAATTTCAACCCATTCGCTTAACTCTTTTTTTATGTTTACTTCACTTCCTTCATGAATAAAAAATAACTGAGGAAGGCTTAATGATGGACCTTCGTGGACAGGTATTTTTTTTGCGATGATAACAGCTTCAATTCGATTTGAAAGAGCCATTTTATATGTAAGTAAACCGCCAGAAAACAAAACTAACACAAGGGTAGAATAAATTACATTTATAATGAGTTCATTTTTTTTGTATTTTAAAACATAAAACAAGGCACCATTAAAAATCAGTAAAATAAACATAAATAAAAAATAAGAAAAGTTTAATGTAATAACATTAAACCAGCCGAGAATATTTGCAGAAAAGGAATTATTAGATTTAGTAAATACTGGCAAAAAAGATCGGGCCAACGTTAAGTTATTAATAGCATCAGCATTATTCTGTTCAATTTTTAAAGCTTTTCGATAATATAAAATTGCTTGACCATATTGTTTTAATTTAAAATGACAATTTCCAATGTTATATAAAAGGCTAAAGTTGGTTGGGTGCTCATCTAAATAAAACATATAAATATCCAAAGAGGCTTCAAAATCGCCATTTTGATAGAGTCGTTCTGCTGTACTTAAATTATTACCATATGAAGATAGAGTAAAGAAAACAAAAAAAACAATAAAAGATTTTAAAAATAATCGAATCATTTTAGTTTAAGCTCCTTTATAAGTGATTTAGCTTCTTTAAGAAGTTTCTTTTCCACTGATGCACCCTTTGTTCCTGGCGAATAAGCGACAAAAGAACAAGACTCTAAAAATTTAGTTATTTTTAGAATGGTTTTAGTGGGATAGTGTTGTTTTTTCATAATAGCGGCTAAATCTGAATAAACTAAACCATGAATAGACTGTTTTAAATTTATGCTTAGATAATCGAGTAAAATTTGTTGTATTTCTGTGCCCAATTGTTTTAAAGAGAGCTGTTTGGCCTGTAATAAATCTAGGCTTTTTAATGCTTTTTCATGAGATTTAATATTAAATACCTGTATAAGTTGTTGAAACCAGCTCAATTTTACTAGATAAGAAAGCAAATTAATAATCAAGAAAAAAATATTTAAGATGAAAACCCCTATAAAAAATAAAGTAAAGATAAATTGTTTGTTACGAGCATTTAAATCAACTTGTTTGAGATAACGCAAGTCAGCATTAAGAAATTCTAAATTATTTGTTTCAATTTGTTGGGTAATAGGTGCTTGTTCGGCTTGGATAATTTCAATTGCATAGGGATCTGTTTGGATGGTTTTATAAGTTTTCTCAGTTGGCGAAAAATAAGATAGCGAAAAAATAGGAACATTATATGTTCCAGATTTTTTTGGCACAATAATAAATTCAAAATGACGTTCCCCTGAAAGATTATCTTTGGCTTCTATAAAATCTTCTACTGATGACTGTAAAATCTTAAAATACTGATTTTCTTTGAAACTCAAAGAATTTAAATGTTTTAAATTTCCTCTACCTTTAAGAATAAATTTTACAACAATAGGAGTATTTTGTATGAAGGCACCTTCAGGTATCCGTGATTCTAAAGTAAAATCCCCTACTAAACCTGTAAAACTAGCGGGCACATTTTTTTTTGGCAAGGGTAATATTGTTAGATTAAGTTGATTGGATGCTAGGCTCTGGGTGTAAAAACTTACTCTTAAATTAGCTTCTGCGGGCAAGATTGATATAGCCCCACTTTCATAAGAAAAAAGGGATCTTCTATCAATTTCTTGAATATAATAGCGCTCTCCATTAATTACCTTTCTAAAGGAAGTATCATCCCGTTGCAAAGGCTCAGAAATCATATTATTAAATTCTGGTAACGAGTATCTTATATCTGACATGATTGATACCTGGCGAAGTAAAAAAAGCTTATAGATAATTTCTTCTCCAACATAAGCAGTAGTTTTATCTGTTTCAGCAACTAACAAGAGTTCAGAGTTTTGAGTTTGAACTGGCCTCCGCATTTGAGAACTTGAGTTCCTATTGCTTTGTGAGGTTGTTAATTGAGATCCCGAAGAAGAGGCCGTTCTAGCCTCTTTAACTTCAATTGAAAATGGACGAGACAAATATTCTTTATTTTTAATAATGACTTTTGCTTCAGGAATAGTCACCTGTCCAACAGCTTTAGGTTTTAGAACAAATGATTTGATTATGGTTGATTCAAAGTTTCCGTTTGTATAACGAAAACTTTGGTTTCTACCTTCACTAACAATTGTGAAATCTTTAAAAATACGTTTACTAAAAGACCCTTCTTCAGTAGACCCTGAAATAATTAGCTGGTAAGTAATATTTTCATTTAAAGCAACATCGGTTTTACTAATTTTAGAATTAACTAATATCTCTGCATGAAGATTAACTACAAAAGCATTAACGATAAATATAAATAAAAAAAATAGGTTAAATCGTTTACCAATCATTATCATCTGTTACCTTTTGTAGATTTTTTTGTGTATATTTTCTTTTTACCTCTTCTTCATCAGGCGCTAATAATTGTAACAACTCTAAGGTTTTTTGTTTATCTAAATCCTCAAACTCTTCACCTTCAGGTTCTAGTTCTTGGTCTTTTTCATTGGAAGCTGCATCGTCATCATCATTTTTATTTTCATTTTCATTATTTGGCGAGGCATTGGAATCTTCTTGCTCGCCATCTTGATTTTGTTCTGGGGGGGGCGTATTTTTTAGAGCAAGAGCAATTTCTAAATTTTTTCGTGCAATGATGTTTGAAGGATCTTTTTTAAGAATTTCTTTATAGATATCGATCGCAGCATCGACATTATTTGCAGCTAAGTTTGATGTTCCTAAAGCAAGCAATGAATCTTGATCTAACGATTTTAAATTTGAAAACTGTGCCGATTTATAGCTTGAAAGGGCCTTTTCAAACTCTTCTAATAACATATTTAGCTGCCCCAAATTATAGTGATAGCGCTTGTTATCAGGCGCAAGTTCTAGTAATTTAGTTATTTCTGACAAAGCTTTTTCATAGTTTTTATTTTTGATTGATTTTTCAAAAGATTTATTCAGTAAATACTCTTTTAAATCAACAGGCTTTTCAGCTAAAACAAGACCTGAGAAACAAAATGAGAGTAATAATACTACCCAGAAATGCGGCCGCGCCATTCGACTGTCCTCCTATGTACATCTCCTAAAAAAGTTTCAATTAAGAGTAAAATAAACGTAAAAGCTAAAAACCATTGGTACCTATCTTCATGCATTTGCAATAACTCTTCTTCAAGCAATTTTGTTTCTTTTAAAGAAATGTCCCTATACATTTTATCCATTACAAATTGACCTAAATCTGATGAATAATATTTGCCATTAGTTGCAAAAGAAATTTGTTCTAAAGTATATTGATCAAGTTTTGATAATATAACCTTATCTTCTTTATCTTTTTTATAGCCCTTAAAAGCACCTTTATCATCATATAAAGGAATAAGTTCTCCCGCTTTAGTTCCAACGCCTATTGTATAAATATTTATATCTTTATCTGCAGCAGCTTCAGCTGATTTTATTGGATCGTTTTCAAAGCCTTCGCCATCAGAAATGATAATTAGAATTTTATTAGTATTTTCTGCCACTTTTTCAAAGGAAGTGCGGGCTGTTTTGATAGCTGTAGCCAAGTCTGTTCCTGCAACGGGCACGGATCCGACTTCTAAATTATCCAAAAAAAGTTTTAATGAGGCATAGTCTACAGTTAAAGGACATTGTATAAAGGCATCTCCTGCAAAGGCAATGAGTCCTATCCTATCACCTTTTAATTCTTCGATAAGACTATAAATTTCTCGTTTTGAGTGTTCAAATCGAGATGGCTTTACATCCTTAACCAACATACTCTTTGAAGTATCAATGGCAATATAAATATCATTTCCTTTTCGTTGAATTTTTTTAAAAACCAATCCATATTGTGGGCGCATCAAGGCTATCACCAAAAAGATTATTGCTAGAATACTTAAAAAACGTTTCCAAAAACGGCGTGAATATGATAATTCTGGGATAATTTGAGGCCACAATTTAGGATTAATAAAAAGAGACAATTTTTCTCTTCGTTTTCTAAAGCCTAAAACCATCATGATAAAAATAGGCAAAAAAACAAAAATCCATAAAATATTTTGATAGTTTTTAAATATCATGGGGCCACCACAAATAAGACATTATAAACCAATAATTCTATTAAAAATAAGGTTAAAATGATGTAAAGTCCATAAATAAATAGGTCTTGATATTCTGCATATTGATTGGTTCTTATTTCTGATTTTTCAAGTTCATTTATTTTATCATAAATGTTACTTAAAGCTTCAGCGTCTTTTGCTCTAAAAAAGTTTCCGTTTGTAGTCTTTGCAATATAGTTTAAAGTGTCCTCATCGAGGTATGTATTTGTATCAGAGTAAATTTTTCCATACAAAGGGTGCATAAAAGGAATTGGAGCTCCCCCTTCTTGACCCACCCCAATAGTGTAGATTTTAATTCCGAGGTTTTTTGCAAATTGAGCTGCTTTTTCAGGGGATACTTCACCCTGATTATTTTCACCATCAGTGAGTAAAATAATTATTCGCGATGTCGCTTTACTATCTTTTAATCGATTTAATGCGGTTAAAATAGATGTTCCAATCGCGGTTCCGTCTCCAACCATGGATATCTTAACATCACTTAACAAGTTAATTAAAATATTATAGTCAATGGTAAGCGGACATTGAGTAAAAGCTTCAGCACCAAAAACAACAAGTCCTATTTGATCATGTTCTCTTTTAGAGATAAAATCCTGAACAGTTTTTTTAGCGACAGACAAGCGATTAGGCGTTAAGTCTTCAGCCGCCATACTTTGAGAGGTATCCATTACTAACATAATATCAATTCCTTCAGATTTTATTTCTTTTTTTACTTCAACAATTTGTGGACGGGCAAGAACTAAAACAATAAGAATAAGTAAAACAAAGCGAATATATTTAGCTAAGCGAGCTAAAAATTTACTCCTATTGTTCTGAAGCTGTTTCAATAGTTTTACATTAGGAAACTTGATTGTTGAAATAGATTTGTTTTTTTGTTGGTAAAACCAATATCCTAAAATAAAAATTAAAGCTAGAAGCCAAAACGGATTCGCAAACCTCATTTAATCGGATCCTCCGTATATTTTTCTAATATTTTTTGTTCAATATTCCAAATTGTAGTTAACAAATCGATAGTTTTTTCTTTTTGTTCAGCATGTTCTTCTTTTGAAGGTACATTTTTTGCAAATTTAATTTGATCACTAAATTGCAAAATGTTTTTTAATTTTAAAAAAAGGTTTTTATTCAGCTTTTTAGTACATTTTACAAAAATTTCTGTTGTAGTCATTTCAACCATATGATCATTATAAATTTGACCTAAGAAAAATTTAATAATATCGGATAATTCAATATAATGTTCTTTAAATTGATTGGCCGAAAACAGTTTCTTTTGATATAGCTTCTCAATGTCATCCATAGCAATTTCAAGAGGCGTGCGTGGATCCTCAGGCAACAAGGCTTCAGCGTCTTCTTTAATTTCTTTGTTAATTAAAAATGTATAAATTAAAAAGATTAATAAAATAATAATAAATAGAGCTATGATAGCTATTGAAATATATTTATTCCAATTCAGTTTGGAAAGGAAAATATTTAATTTTAATGTAATTTCAGTTTTTTCATCGGGTTTAAAATTCGACTGTACCTGGATAGTTTGGGCTGGGATTGTGATGGTCTTAAAGTTTTGTTTTGAATTGCTCAATACAATAGTTTGAGTTGGAATTTGTTGTGATCCAAGTTCAAGTGCTAATAATTGGTACCTTAAATCTACTTGACGATAGTCAATAAATTCATTTTTAATAATTTCGTTAGTCACATATTCAAGGCCCGTTAAATCTAAAAAGTCGTCATTAGTTGGAACAGAAACAAGCTGTTTGGACAAAGGAATATTAAGCGAAATATCATAATATGTACTCTCTCCCAAAGATAATGTATTTGGAGACACTGTAAGCTGGCAAAAGTCATTAATAGTCAGAACTGTTTTTGTGTTTAAAAAAGCAGTCCCAGTGCTTATATTTGAATAGATAAGCGATTGAAAAAAAATTAAAGTTAATAAAATAAAGTTTTTTTTCATCTAAATCGTTTTAACCGTTGTTTAAAAAAATGAGTTAAAGGCTTTAAGTAATCAGCCGTTGTATTAAGTCGAATCCAATCCATGTTCATTTTTTTTAATTGACGTTCAAACTTAATTTTTTCTGAATATTTAATATTTTTATAAGCTTCTTGCATATTTTTTGAAGAGGAATTGATATAAATCACTTCGCCTGTTTCTTGATCCTCTAAAGCAACTATCCCAGACTTGGGCAGTTTTAGTTCGACAGGGTCTTCTATAATAACAGGCACAATATCATGCTTTTTAGCAGTAATTTTAAGATTTTCTTCAAATGTTTCATCTTGGAAATCAGATATTACAAAAACGATAGCTTTTTTAGGGGCCATATTAAGTAAATACCTTAAGGCTTTTCCGATATCGGTCTTTCTATTTTCAGGTTTAAAGTAGCTAATGTCTCTTAACAAGCGTAAAATATGCTTTTTTCCTTTCTTTGCAGGTATAAATAACTCAACTTTATCAGTAAACAGCAAGAGACCAACTTTATCGTTATTTTTAATTGCAGAAAAGCCAAGTATAGCCGCAATTTCAGCTGCAATTTCGGTCTTAATTTTTTCATTCGACCCAAACTCACCAGATCCACTCAAATCAACCATAATAAATACAGTAAGCTCTCTTTCTTCTTCATAAAGTTTGACATAAGGAGTCCCTACTTTTGCACTAACCGACCAGTGGATATTTCGAATATCATCACCCACTTGATATTCTCTTAAATCTGCAAAGTTGAGTCCTTGTCCTTTAAAAGCGGAATGATAACTACCAGAAATACTAGTATTAACAATTTGCCTAGTACTTATTTCTAAAGCCTTAATTTTTTTGATCAGAGACTTTGGGATCATTGTGGCTTAAGGAACTTCTATTTCCGAAAATATTTTATCTACTATTTCTTCTGATGTAACATTTTCAGCTTCAGCTTCAAAAGATGGTGACACTCTATGCCTTAATACATCTTTTCCAATTGCTTTAACATCTTCAGGCGTAACATAACCACGACCCTGTAAAAAAGCATGTGCTTTTGCTGACTTGATTAATGCTATAGAGGCTCGTGGTGATGCACCTATAGAGATTAAAGGCTCAAGGTTTTTTAAACCATATTCTTTTGGCGTTCGACTTGCATG